>JAOUEE010000475.1 GCA_029858875.1 Acidimicrobiia bacterium | reverse complement strand
GCCGCCAGATCGACGGCGCCACTGCAGCCGACTGGGGCCTGATCCATCGCGCCGTGCCCAAGGCCGAGGTCGAGGCGGCATCGGGTGAGCTGGTCGCCGAGCTCGCCGGGGCGGCCACGGTGGCCGTGGGGCTGGCCAAGCTGCTGATCCACCGTTCCCTCACCGTCGACCTCGAGCGGCATCTGGCCGACGAGGGGTTGGCCATCGAGCTGGCGAGCCGCAGCGACGATTTCAAGGAGGCGGGCCGGGCCCGTCGCGACAAGCGCCCCCCTGATCTCCAAGGTCGATAGCCGCCGGTGGCGCGACCAGGCCGGGCGCAGTGCCGGCCGCGCCGGGCTGCCCCCTCAGCCGGCCGGGGACCCGGTGTTGCGGTCGTTGCCGCCGAAGCGGGGCCACTCGTCGAGCTCCGACGCCGGCTGTTGCGTGTTCCACACGAACAGCACGCCGTCGCGCCGCACCACCGCCATCTCGGCCAACCCGTCGCCGTCGAAGTCCCCGAAGCCGGGCGTACCCACCACCCACCCGCCGGTGAGCTTGGCCCAGCCGGTCGGTCGGGACCCGTCGGCCCGATGCGCGCTGATCGTGTACACCCCGTTGGGCGCGATCACCTCGTTGGCGCCGTCACCATCCACATCGGCGATGGCCGGCGACACGAAGAACGCCAGGTCGGTGGTGACCTGCGGGAACCCCGGCAAGGTGTTGCCGTCCGAGCCTCGATAGGCGGTCAGCGCGTCGTCGTTGGGTGTCTGGAGGTCAGCCAGCTGGACGTCGATCAGCCGGCTGAGGCCGGCGGTCGTGGTGGCGAAGTCGATGGCGAGGTCCCCGTCGATGTGTCCGGCCGAGGGGCCCGAGAACGCCGCCGTGGACAGCACGATGTCATCGGTGTTGCGGTCGACGCCGAAGCGGGCATTGTCCTCGCCGGCCAGTCCCCCGGCCCAGGCCGACACGTTCTGCCTGCCGCCGGTGGTGCCGTAGACACTCGTGCCATCGGCCTTCAGGACATGGGTCGGGCCTCCCGCGCTCTGCACGATGATCTCGGCGCCGGGATCCGGGTGCACATCGGCAATGGCCGCCTGCGTGGCCACACCGTCGCCGATCATGGGCAGCACGTTCAACAGCAATTGCCCCACCTTCACCGGCCAGCCCGGCAGGTAGGCCTGCTCGTGAGGATGGCCGGGGTTGGTGTCGGGATTCGCGGCACCGGTGCCCAAGGGGGAGATCAGGTAGGCCCGGGCATTGCCGGTGTCGCCGATGAGCGAGAGCAGGGCAGCCAGGCTGGCCGGACCGGCAGCGTCGAGGTCCTCGACGAACGATTCCTGGGCGCCGACCACGATCTCGTCCTTGCCATCGCCGTCGAAGTCGTGCAACGCCGGCGTCACCACCATGCCGCCACTCTGGCCGATGCCGCTGTCGGCCCGCCAGGTCACGCGATGCGTCACCGGATCGACCGACGTCACCTTCTCGGGGTCCGCCAGCAGCACGGGGAAGCCGGCCACGGCGGTGCCGTCGTGGTTGAACGCATAGACGTGGCGATCGAGGGCGGCGGCCACGATCTCGAGCTGCGGGTCGTCGTCGAGGTTGCCGAGGGCCGGCGAAGCGAGGAAGGCGGGCTGGGTCCTGTTGTTCTCGTCCTGGGCATCGACCGAGTCCATGGCGTGGGCCAGGTCGACCCGAGCCTCGGATCGGAGGACGCCGTCGACGTCGACCGCACCAAAACCGCGCAGCCGGCGCCCCCGACGATTCCACGCCCACACGTTGCCGTCGGCATCGGTGACCACGACGTCGAGCTTGCCGTTGCCGTCGAGGTCGGCCACCGCCGGCGCGCCGACCAGGACGGCGCTGCCCATCGCCGGGATGCGGTCTTCGGCCGCCGTCGCCGAACGGCGGGGCCACCACGGCGCCGTCGCCGTGCGCACCGGCCACCCCGGCAGCTCCTTGCCGTTGTCGCGGTAGGCGTGGACGACGCCGTCGGAGGTGGCCAGGATCAGCTCGTCGCCCCGCCGGGGATGGAGGTCGACGAACACCGGGCTGGACGCCGATGCGCCGTCGACCACCTGCGGGAACCCGGCCAACAGATCGGGATCGTCGTGCACGAACACCTGCTTCTGGCTGACGCCCTGCAGGTCCTCGGTGAAGCCTTCGGTCGCGGTGACCACCACACGGATCCGCACCGCGAACCGGTTGCCGTCGGGGAGGCCGTCGGGTCCGACCGCCGCACCGGTGGCGCCGGCGGGTAGGGCCGCGGCCACGGTGGCCAGATCCAGCGTGGCCAGGGTGCCGCTGACCGGTGCGGTGACATCGTCGGCCGAGGCGATGACGTGCCAGTCATCGAGCGCAGGATGGGCGGGTGGATTGGCGCCGACCGTCCACTCGACCCGGTAGTCGAAGGTGTCGGAGAACCGGGCCGCGACCCGGCCGGTGATGGGCACCGACCCCGTCGCCGGGAGCACCGAGAACCATG
>JAOUEE010000476.1 GCA_029858875.1 Acidimicrobiia bacterium | reverse complement strand
CTCGGCGCGGCTCCGCTGGCCGAGATCCTCGCCTATGGCCAGGTGTCGGGGCCCGACACCAACCTCCTGCATCAGCCGTCCCGGGCGGCCCGGCAGGCTCTCGAGCGAGCGGGGCACGCCGTGGGCGACGTCGATCTGTTCGAGATCAACGAGGCGTTCGCGGCGGTGGCCCTGGCCTCGATCGAGGACCTGGGCGTGCCATCGGACGTGGTCAACGTCAACGGCGGGGCCATCGCCCTCGGTCATCCGATCGGGATGTCGGGAGCTCGGCTGGTGCTCACGCTCGCCCTCGAACTGCGCCGACGAGGTGGCGGCCTCGGCTCGGCCAGCCTCTGCGGGGGCGGCGGACAGGGCGACGCCCTGCTCCTTCGCGTCTGACCGGTCCGCTTCCGTGCTCGGCCGTCTCATCAGTCGCACGCTGGCCTACCTCGCCATCGGGGTGTTCTTGTCGCTGGTGTGGGTGGTGGTCACCGACGGCGCCACCGTGACCGACCTGCGGGACTATGCCGCCAGCCCCAGCACGGCCCTCACCCTCGAGTTCTGGCCGGTGGTCTACTGGCTGATCGGGGGCCTGCTGGTGGTGCTCACCGCATCTCGGACCCTCGGTGACATGCTCCGACCCAGCACGTGGAGCCGCCAACTGCGGCGGACCCGCGAGCTGGAACTCCAGGGCATACCCCGGGCCGAGGCCATCCTGACCGCCGCTCAGGAGAACGAGGGTCGACGGGGCCGGGGGTCGTGGCGTCGGGGTGATCAGTTCCTGGCCGTGCTGTTCACCGACATGAGCGGCTCGACCCAGCTCAACGAGCAGATGGGTGACGCCCGGTGGGCCAAGCTGGTGGCCGATCATCGCTCGTTCGTCCGCGACACCACCAAAAGGCACGGAGGCGCCGAGGTCAACACCCAAGGCGACGGGTTCTTCATGCGATTCGACGACCCGGGCCGAGCCGTGGACTGCGCCATCGCCATCCAGCGGGGCCTCGACCGCCTGCGATCCCGGAGCGCGGAGGTCGTGCCCCCCGTGCGCATCGGCATCCACTGCGGACTGGCCATCCACGATGACCACGACGTGCTGGGGCAGGTGGTCAACATCGGTGCCCGGTTGATGGACATCGCCAGCGGGGACGACATCCTCGTCACCGAGCCGGTGGTCGACCGGGCCGATCTCCAGGTCCCCCTCGAGGACCGAGGACTGGTTCCCCTCAAGGGTTTGGCCCAGCCTCGTCATGTCATGGCCATCCGGTGGCGCGACGGCGTGGAGACCGAGCCCACGGGCGAGCAGCCACGAGTGTGAGCGATCGCCCAGGTTCCACTACCGTCGCGCCGTCGCCCCCCACGAACCCGGAGGATCTCCCATGGCGAAGCTCAACGAAGGACGCGTGGCGATCGTCACCGGTGCCGGTCGCGGCATCGGACGCGAACACGCGCTGATGCTCGCATCACAGGGTGCCAAGATCGTGGTCAACGATCTCGGCGGCGACACGTCGGGCGAGGGTACCGATGCCAGCCCGGCCCAGGAAGTGGTGGCCGAGATCGAGGGCATGGGTGGCGAGGCCATCGTCAACGGGGCCAACGTGGCCGACTTCGACGCCGCCGGTCAGATGGTGCGCCAGGCCATCGACACCTTCGGTGGCCTCGACATCATCGTCAACAACGCCGGCATCCTGCGGGATCGCATGATGTTCTCCATGAGCGAGTCGGATTGGGACGCCGTCATCAACGTGCACCTCAAGGGCACCTTCGCCCCGAGTCACCATGCCGCCGTGTACTGGCGCGAGCGCTCCAAGGCCGGCGAGGACAACGACGCCCGCATCATCAACACCAGCTCACCCTCGGGCATCTACGGCAACGTGGGCCAGACCAACTACGGCGCGGCCAAGGCCGGCATCGCCACGTTCAGCATCATCTCGGCCATGGAACTGGCCAAGTACGGGGTCACCGTCAACTGCCTGGCTCCGGCCGCCTACACCCGAATGACGGCCGACCTCCCCGGATTCGACTCCATGACCGAGGAGCAACAGGAACGGATGGGCCCCCGCTGGATCGCCAACGTGGTGAGCTGGCTGGCCTCGCCCGAAGCCGCCGGTGTCACCGGTCGCGTCTTCGACGTCGCCGGCAGCCGGATCGGCATCGCCGAGCAGTGGCACCTGGGCCCGCAGGCCGAGCAGCCCGAAGACCCCGCCGACCTCAAGAGCGTGGTGGCCGGTCTGATGGCCGAGGCGCAGCCCAACTCGAACATGTTCGGCCTGCCCGAAGAGGGTCCCGGCCGCCCGGCCAAGCAGATCTGAGCCGACGAACACCACTCATCCTGTTGCCACCGTCGGAGGCGAAGGCGCCGGGAGGCCGCGGCGCGCCCTGGCAGCCGGGCCGGCTCGCCCTGGCCGAGCTGGATCCGGCTCGGGCGCAGGTCGCCCGGTCGCTGGTCCGGGCCATGGCCTCGGGCCGTCCGACCCGGGCCAAG
>JAOUEE010000126.1 GCA_029858875.1 Acidimicrobiia bacterium | reverse complement strand
GGCCAGCGACGACGAGTTGGAGATCACCTGGGAAGCCAACTTCGATCCCGACGTGTCGCGCAACCACATCCACGTGTACTGGAGCACCTTCACCCCGGCCGAGGTCAGTGCCAACGCCCAGGCCACCCATGGCGTCGAGCAGGGTACCTGGGTGCCCACCGACGCCTACCCCACCTTCGTCACCGAGGGGGCAGTCTCCACCTCCGAACGGGGTGACGCCGACCAGGTGTGCGTGACCGCCGCCGATCGGGAACACAATGTGCTCGATATCGACGTCCAGGACTGCCGAGACATCTCCGACCTGGTCTCCTGAGCGGCCGAGCGGATTCCCGCCGGGCGCTGCGATGTCACCCGAGGCGACCGCTCGAACGGGGCCCGACCCATCGCGTACCCCGCCGGCGCCGATGACTCGGACCCCCGATGGCCGCGACGCCTGACGACATACCCGATCGAATCGGGCGCTATCGGGTGAGTGCCGCCGTGGGGCGGGGCGGGTTCGCCATCGTGGTGAAGGCTCACGACGAGGGACTCGACGCCGACGTGGCCGTCAAGATCCTCCACGGCGAGCCGGCCTTCGACCCGGACCTGCGGGGCCGGTTCGTGCGCGAGGCCCGGCTTCTGCGCCGGGTGCAGAACCCCCACGTGATCAGCGTGTTCGACATCGGTGAGCTCGACGACGGCCGGCCCCACTTCGTGATGGAGTTCGCGGCCGGCGGCGTGGTGCGGGAGCGCTTCGCCAACGCCCCACCCACGGCTCGTGACCTCCAGTCGGTGGTGCTGGCCCTGCGATCGGGCCTCGGCGCGCTGCACCGGGCCGGCATCGTGCACCGCGACGTCAAGCCCGACAACCTGCTGATCGTCGGAGCCGACACCGCCACCGCCACCCGACTCGGCGCCGACCGCTTGCACGAGACCGAACGGGTGGTCATCGGCGATCTGGGCCTGGCCAAGGACCAGCTGGTCACCGGCGCCGGGCGCACCATCGTGGGCGGCACCCCGCGCTTTCGAGCTCCCGAACAACTCGACGCCGCCGCCACCATCACCCCCGCCACCGACACCTTCTCGGCCACCGGCGTCTTGTGGCAGCTGGTGACCGGTTCGCTTCCCCCCGAAGACCTCGAGGCGGAGATCGATCAGGTCAGCGATGCCTGGGCCGCCGTCTTCCGACAGGGTCTGGCCCGGGCGCCCGAACATCGGTTCGACGACATGGAGCAGTGGGCCGAGGCGGCACTGGCCGTGATCGATCAACAAGACGGTTCATCGGGCAC
Organism: Acidimicrobiia bacterium; assembly: GCA_029858875.1. Taxonomy (GTDB): domain Bacteria; phylum Actinomycetota; class Acidimicrobiia; order Acidimicrobiales; family SHLQ01; genus JAOUEE01. The sequence continues at coordinate 8,844 of JAOUEE010000126.1, read as the reverse complement.
GACCACGCTCTCGTCAACAGGGGTGGTGACGGGGGTGTGCCCGTACAAGGGCCTGGCCGCCTACCAACCCGAGGACGCGGGCCTGTTCTTCGGACGCGAGGCCCTCGTCGACGAGCTCATCCGGCGACTCCAGCTGCTGCCCTCCCTCGTGGTGGCCGGACCGTCGGGCAGCGGCAAGTCATCGGTGGTCCGCGCCGGACTGGTGCCCGCGGTCGAACGCGGCGCCCTGTCCGGCAGCCACGAGTGGCGGGTGGCGCTGCTGACCCCCGGCCTCGACCCCCTGACCGAGCTCCACCGCCATCTGAGCCAGGTCCTGCCGCGGCCCATGCCCGACATCGACGCCCTCAGAGCCGACCCCACCCTCGTGCGCACGGCGACCGGGCCCGGGGGCACCCTGGTGGTGATCGACCAGTTCGAGGAGTTGTTCACCGCCCCCACCGACGACGTCGACACCACCGTCCGGCTGCTGGCCGAGCTCACCCGGCCCGAGCACCAGGTTCGCCTGGTGCTGGCCCTGCGGGCCGATTTCTACGACCGCTGTGCGGTGCATCCGTGGCTGGCGCGGGTGATCAACGACAACCAGGTGCTGGTCGGACCCATGCAGCGATCCGAGCTGCGGCGGGCCATCGAGGCCCCGGCCCGCCGAGCCGGGCTGCGCTTCGAGGGTGGACTGGTCGATCGCGTCCTCGACGATGCCGGGTCCGAGGCCGGATCCCTTCCCCTGGTGGCCCACGCCCTGATGGAGACCTGGTTGCGGCGCCGTGGCAACGAGCTCACCGTGGCCGGCTACGAGGCCGCCGGCGGTGTCACGGGTGCCATCGCCCAGAGCGCGGAGACCGCCTTCGCCAGCCACGATCGGGATGCAGCCGAGACCTCCGCCCACCTCTTCCTGCGCCTGGTCAACCCGTCCGACGACGGCGTGGTCACCCGCCGGCGTCTCAGCCTGGCCGACGTCGACGATGCAGAACGATCGATCGTCGACGAGTGGGCTCGCGCCCGGCTCCTGACCGTCGACGACCACGGCGTGGAGATCACCCACGAGGCGATGCTGAGCACGTGGCCCCGGCTCCGACAGTGGATCGACGAGAGTCGCGACGACCTGCGCACCCGCCAGCGCATCGCTCGCGCGGCCGAGAGCTGGCACAGCGGGGACCAGGACCCGGCCCTGCTCTATCGGGAGACCCCCCTGGCGGCGGCGCTCGCCTGGCTCGACGATCATCCCCACGACGTCGACCGCATCAGCCAGGAGTTCCTCGATGCCTCGGCCGCCGAGCGAGATCGCCTGGCCGAAGCAGCATCTCTGGCCCAACGCCGACAGCAACGCCGGCGTCGACGGGGCATGGCCGCGCTGGCCGTACTGGCCGCCGCCGCCGTTGTGGCCAGCGTGCTGGCCGTAATCGCCCTGGCCCAGTCACGACAGGACGAGCAACGGGCCGTCGAGGCCGAGGCCGAGGCCAACCTGCGCTTCGCCGAATCGGTGGCCAACCAATCCGACGAGGGTGACCCGCTGCTGGCCGTGATGCTGGCCGCCGAAGCCGTCGCTCGAGCCCCTCGCCCACCGGTGGGCGCCATGGGCTCGCTCATCGACGCCCGCCTCCAGGTCTCCCGGTCCGGGCTGTTGCCCCTCGGAGGACCTATCAGCATCGACGGCGCCGTGCGAGTGGACCTCTCCGATGATGGTCGCCGGTTCGCGGTCGGTACCCGCTCCGGAGCCATCGAGGTGGGGGCGTTCGATACCCCCGACCAGCGACAGGTCCTCGAGGGTCACGACGACGGCGTGGAGGCACTCGTGTTCTCACCTGATGGCGGGCAGTTGGCCTCCGTGGGCCTCGACGGCCGGCTGCGCGTGTGGGATCTGGCTGCCGACCCGCCGGACGGCCGTGATCTGGTTCGGCTCGACACGCTCGTCTGGGATGTGGCCTACAACAGCCGCGGCGACCAGGTGGCGGCCGCGACCGAGAGCGGGCAGATCCACGTCGTCGACGCCACATCGGGGGTCGAGGTCGCCGTCCTCGACGCCGGGTCCGCGGTCGATCTCCTCAGCGTCGCCTACGCCCCCGACGACGACCTGATCGTGGCCGGCAGTGGGAGCGGCGACGTCTACGGCTGGCATCTCGGAGATGGCGAACCCGCCTTCGACCCGTTGGCGGCCCACACCAGCGATGTGTGGGAGCTCGTCTTCGACAGCACCGGACAACAGCTGATGACGGTCAGCAGCGACTTCCGCGTCCTGGTCTGGGATGTGGCCACCCGGGCCGAACTGTCCGAACCCTTCGCCGACCCCCAGAACAACGAGGGCCGGGTGGTGAACGCCAAGGGCGGCGTCTGGCTACCAGGGGGCACCATCGTGGTGGGCGGCGACGACGGGTCGGTGTGGCAGGCCGACCCGACCGGCAGCGACGCGGCCTCCGAAGCGATCAGCGGGCTCCACAGCGACCTGGTGCTGGACCTGGCCTCCTCGACCGATGGCACCCGCTTGATCTCGGTGGCCGACGACCAGATGGTGCACCTCATCGACAACCGGCCCCGCCAGCCGGTCACGGTGGCGCTGGCCGAGCTCGGTGCCCCCGGGTTCTCGCTGGCCATGGCTCCATCGGGCGATCGCCTGGCCGCCGGCACGGGAGACGGAACGGTCACGCTGGTGGACACCCTCGGCGGCGGGCGAGTCGATGTCCGAGGTCTGGGCGGGCGGATCTCTGCCGTTGGATTCGTCGACGAGGCGACCGTGGTGGCCGGTGGCGACGACGGCCGGTTGCACCTCATCCGCGACGGCGCCGTGATCGTGTCCGTCGATGCCCACCCCGACGCCATCCACGCCCTGGCCGTCGGTCCCGAGGCCGACCTGCTGGTCACCGTGGGCGAGGACGGGGCAGCCCGAGCCTGGTCCACCACCGACCTGACGGCGCAGGGCACCACCACGCCGGGCGGACCCATCCCCACCGCCGTGGCGTTCATCGACGACAACGAGGTGCTCATCGGCTTCCGGCAGGGCGACGTCCGGCGATGGACCATCGGCGAGGATGCATCCGATGCGGTATCGGTCGATCCCGACACCATCTGGCACATCGCCGTCGACCCGGAGGGCCGTCACGTGTCGTTCTCCACGGGCTCCGAGCTCGTGGTGGTGCACGCGCTGGAAGACCTCGACGTTGCCGTGGCCAAGCTGTCCGACCTCAGCGGCGGGGCCACGGCATCGACGTTCCTCCCCGGCGGCGCCATCGTGGCCGCCATCAGCCGGGACGGGGAGTTGCGCCACCTCGACGTCGAGAGCGGTCAGGCCGTGGGCGACCCCCTGCGCGTGCACGGGGACGACGCCTGGGCCATCGTGACCGAGCCGAACGGCGCGGTGACCTACACGGTGGGAACCGACGGCATCGTCGCCCGTACCGATGTGCTCGACCTCGGCGCGGCGTGCCGCCTGGCCATCGGCGCACTGGACATGACCCGCCGGGACACCTACCTGTCGGGGGTCGAGCTGGCGGCCTGCCCCGAGTCCTGACCCGTGATGGAGCGACGCTGACCACGCAGTACCGTCGAGGGGTGGAACCTCTGCTGACGGTCTCGAACCTGCGGGTCACCTTCGGGACGCGGATAGCACTCGATGGGGTGGGGTTCACTCTGGCGGCTGGTCATTCGGCCGCCCTCATCGGCCCCAACGGCTCGGGCAAGACGACCCTGCTGCATGCCATCGCCGGGCTCCATCGACCCGCTCGGGGCACGATCGTCCTCACACCGGCCGATGCCACGGTCGCCTATGTCACGCAACGCCACGACCACGCCCGCTGGATGCCACTCACGGCGAGCGAGGTGCTCAACATGGCCGGCTACCAGCGACGTGGGCTGCTCGGTCGATTGACGTCAGCCGACGTCGCGGCGCGGGCCCAGGCCGCCGACCGCCTGGCCATCGGTGATCTCCTGCGCCGCCAATTCGGTGAGCTGTCGGGCGGACAGCAGCAACGCGTGCTCATCGCCCAAGCCCTGGCCCAACAGCCCCGTCTCCTCCTGCTGGACGAGCCGATCACCGGCCTCGATCTGGTGTCCCAGCAGGTGATCCTCGATGTGATCGCCGACGCGACGGCCGCGGGCACGGCCGTGATGCTGTCCACCCATCACCTCGACGAGGCTCGACACTGCGAGCGGGTGCTGCTGCTGGCCACCGATCTGGTGGCTGAGGGCCCCCCCGACGAGGTCCTCACCACCGAACGCCTCCGCGAGGCGTTCGGTGGCCGACTGCTCGGAGATCACGCCGACCACGACCATGACCTGGATCTGCTGCTCCTCGACGATCACGGCCACGGCACCCACGGCTGAGGGCACCGCGCGGGCGGCGGGGATCAGGCCGCGGCGTTCACCGCATCGGCGTCGGAGACCTCGTCGAGGAACTCGAGGACCGTGTCATTGAAGATGCGAGCGTGCTCGATCATCAGACCGTGGGCCGCGCCTCGGATGACGGCCATCCGAGACCCCGGAATGGTGGCCGCCAGCAGCTCGGAGTCGGCCACCGGCGTGAGGATGTCCTGGCTGCCGACGACCATGAGCGTGGGCACACTGACATTGGCCAGCTCCACCATGAGGTCGTCGTCGGCCGCCAACAGGGCCTGGAGCTGCCCGATCAGCCCGTGAACCGGTGCCCGTTGGGCCAACAGGCCGATTACGTTGGCGACCGGCCACAACCGTCGCATCGAGCGGGGCCCGATCAGCCACTGCAGGTTGGCGGTCATCCATCGGTGCATGCCCTGCGTGCGGGCCTGCTCGACCCAGTCCTCGAACAGCTCCTGGCGCCAGGGCTGGAGCTGACAGGCCGTGCAGGCCAGTACCAGGGACCGCACCCGTTCGGGGTACATCACGGCGATGATCTGGGAGAGCGCTCCGCCCATGGACGCCCCCATGATGTGGGCCGACTCGATGGCGAGGTCGTCGAGCACGGCCACGGCGTCGGCCGCCAGGTCCTCGAGCCGGTAGGGCCCGGGGGGCTTGTCGCTGCGGCCCGAGCCGCGGTTGTCGACCATGATGGTGCGGTAGCGGGCGTTGAACGGACGCCGCTGGAGCATCCACCCCAGCTGGTCGGTGCCCAGACCGTGCAGCATCAGCAGCGGCGGGCCATCGTCGGGACCGGTCACCCGGTAGAAGATCCGGGCGCCGTCGGCGGCGTGAGCGTAGGCCATCAGAGCGCCTTCGCGATGGCGGCGCGGGCCGCTTCGGCCAGGTCGACGGCCGGTTCGCGACCGGCTGCGGCCGGCACGTCCAGTGCCGTACCCAGGGTGTAGTGCCAGGTGCGGCTCCACTCGTGGCCTCGGGCCACCGAGGGCAACACGGTGGCGCCGGTGGACACGGCGGCGCTGGCCATGCCCAGGTCGAGGCCGCCGGCCATCCCGCCGTACATCAGGCGCCACTGGAGGGGGGCCACCACCAGCTCGCCCGCTCGCAGCAGGCTCGAGACCTCGTCGGGATGGGCCAGGACGGCTCCCACCCGACGCAGCAGGGATCCCACCACCGACACATCGGGGAGACCCACCATCCGCGCCGGACGGCCGCTGACCTCGGCGATGCCGAGGGCGGCGACGAGCGGCTCGGTGAACCCCAGACCCCGGTTGACGACCACCATCGTGGGGCCCGAGGACGGGATCCGCCGCTCCCCCGCCACCCGCACGCTCCAGCGCAGTGCCGCCACCCGGAGGGCCAGGGAGTGCCAACCGGGGTCGAGCCCCCAGGGATCGACCGTGAAGGAGCCTTCGTGACGCGAGCGCAGGCCGCGCACGACGTGTTGGTGGGGTGCGGGGGCGGTCATGCCGCCTCCCGCGTGTCGAGATACACGACCGATGCCCACTGGTAGAGGTCCTTCACCACCTCGACGGTGCTGAAGCGGGGGGCCCAGTCGAGCACCTGGCGAGCCCGACCGCCGTCGGCGGTGCGACCCCGGACGAGCATCTCCACGCCGTGCTGGGGTAGGGGTGAGCCCAGCATGCCGGTGATGCTGCGGGCCAGGACCCACATGGGACCCATGACCGGAACCGGAATGCGTCCACCGAGGCGGACGGCCTGGGATCCCGACACCGCTCCTTCGGCGACCACGTTGAGCGGACCCGACCAATCGGCGTCCAGGGCGGCGATGGTGGCGTGGGTCATGTCGTCGATGTGCAGCAGGGCGAAGGGCAGATCGGGGACGGCCGCCACCGGTACGAGGGGCAGACGCAGGTACCGACCGATGGGGCTGGGGATGTGGGGCCCGACGATCGGGGCGAAGCGAAGCTGGGCCACCGAGGCGCCGCTGTCGCGCGCGAAGGCCCGGGCCATCTCCTCGACGTCGCGCAGGGTCCGGCCATAGGGCGTGGTGGGGTCGACCGCGCTGTCCTCGTCGGGACCGAGGGGGCTGCCTCGTCGGCGGCCGTAGATCTCGATCCCCGACCGCACCACGACCCGCTCGACGGTGTCACCGTCGGCGGCCGCGCGGAACACGGCCTCGGTGGCTGACAGGCTGCGGGAATGGGCGTCGCCGGGGCGGCTGCGGGCATGGGGTTCGTAGATGCCCAGGTGGATCAGATGGGAAGGGGCGAAGTCGCTGATGAGGGCGGTGAGGCGCTCGGAGTCCTCGGGCGGCACCCGCTCGAAGGCCGTGCGGGTGAGGTGACGGCGGGGCGGATCGATGTCGGCCCCCATCACCTCGACGTCGGTGCGTTCGTCGAGCGCCAGCGCCACCGACGTACCGAGGTGGCCACCCATACCGGTGATGAAGATCCGCTTGCTCACGACGGGGCAGATCCCGGTTCGGGACGCAACGTCGGAAAGAGGATCACATCGCGGATGGTACCGGTCCCGGTGAGAAGCATCACCAGGCGGTCGATGCCGATGCCCAGTCCAACGGTGGGGGGAAGCCCGTATTCGAGGGCCTTCACGTAGTCGTGATCCACCGGCATGGCCTCGGCGTCGCCGGCTTCGCGATCGGCCGCCTGGGCCGTGAAGCGGGCCAACTGCTCGTCGGGGTCGACCAGCTCGGTGAACCCGTTGCCCAGCTCTCGACCGGCCACGATGGGCTCGAAGCGCTCGACCAGTCCGGCGTGCTCGCGGTGGTCGCGGGCCAGCGGCGACACCTCCTTGGGGTAGTCGATGACGAACACCGGGTCCCACAGGTTGGCCTCGACGGTCTTCTCGTAGATCTCCAGGATGAGCTTGCCCACGCCGTAGAAGGGCTTGACCTCGACGCCCAGCCGCTCGGCGTGCGCGGCCAGCTCGTCGCGATCCATGTCGAGCGAGACCGCAAGGCCGGTGTGCTCGGCGATCAGCTCGATCATCGACACCCGCCGCCACGGCGGGGCCAGGTCGATGGGCCGCCCATCGAGCTCGACGGTGGTCCCGCCGGCGTGGCTGATGGCGAGCGTGGAGACCAACTGCTCCACCAGGTCCATGCAGTCGTGGTAGTCGGCGTAGGCCCAGTACAGCTCGAGCATGGTGAACTCGGGGTTGTGGCGCGTGGTGAGGCCCTCGTTGCGGAACACCCGGGCGATCTCGTAGACCTTCTCGAACCCGCCCACCACCAGCCGCTTCAGGTACAGCTCCGGCGCGATGCGCAGGTACAGCTCGGTGTCGAGTGCGTTGTGGTGCGTGGAGAAGGGGCGGGCCGCGGCCCCGCCGGGAATCGGGTGCAGGACGGGGGTCTCGACCTCCATGAAGCCGCGCTGGTCCAGCAGTCGGCGCAGCTCGGTCACGATCCGGCTGCGGGCGGTCAGCCGCTCGCGAGATTCGTCGTTGACCCACAGATCGACGTAGCGCTGGCGGTAGCGCAGCTCGGTGTCGGTCACGCCGTGCCACTTGTCGGGGAAGGGATGGCGCCATTCGGCCAGGAGCTGCCAACCGTCGACTCGCACCGACAACTCTCCCCGCTTGGTGCGCATGACGACCCCGGTGACCCCCAGCCAGTCGCCCAGGTTCAGGTCGGCGAAGCGCTCGAAATCCGGGGTGGTGGCCGCCGGTGCGAAGAGCTGGATGCGAGCCGTGCCGTCACGCAGATCGCCGAAGACGAGCTTGCCCTGGCCCCGGCGCAGCAGGAGCCGCCCGGCAATCGTGACCGTCACATCGGACTCGGTCCCCTCGGCCAGGTCGACGAAGCGCTCGTGGAGCTCGGCGGCGGTGGCGTCGACCTCGAACCGATAGGGCGGCATCATCGTCCCCACCCCCCCAGCGGCTGTGCAAGGCGCCCGGCGGCGCGTCGGGAGGCGACCGGTTCGGCGGAGGGGCGGTGGTGCGGAGTCATGGGTGGGTCATGGGGCCGGTCGTGGGGGTCAGGAGACGTTCTTGGCGTGCACGAGGCGCAGGCCGTGCAGGGTGAGGAAGGGCTCATTGTGTTCGATGCTCTCGGTCACCGGTGCGATGAGGTCGGCCAGGCCACCGGTGGCCACCACGGTGCAGTCACCCAGCTCGGCACGGAAGCGGGCAACCATGCCGTCGATCTGGCTGGCGAAACCGTAGACGGCACCCGACTGGAGCGACTCGACGGTGCTCTTGCCGATTACACTTCGCGGCTCGGACATGGGTACCGCACCCAGCAGCGCGGCTCGACCGAACAGCGCCTCGAGGCTGATCTCGACGCCTGGCGCGATGGCGCCGCCGAGGAACTCACCGGCCTCGCTGATCACATCGAAGTTGTTGCCGGTGCCGAAGTCGACCACCACCGTCGGCCCGCCGAAGAGGTCGTAGGCGCCCACGGCGTTGGCGATGCGATCAGCGCCCACTTCCCGGGGGTTGTCGTACAGGATCGGCATGCCGGTCTTGACGCCGGGTTCGATGACCACCGGCTCGAACAGGAAGTAGCGGTCCACCATCTGGCGCAGCGATTCGAGCACGCGAGGC
>JAOUEE010000125.1 GCA_029858875.1 Acidimicrobiia bacterium | reverse complement strand
CGCCGAGCGAGTGGTGTCGGACTCACAGCGAGCCCAGGGGGCGCGGGCGCCTGTCACCGGTGACTGGGTGGCCGTGGTCGACGATCCCGACGTGGGACCGGCGATCGCCACCATCCTGGCGCGCCGGCGCATGCTCGTCCGTCGCGACCCGTCCGAGGAGGTGATCGAGCAACCATTGGTGGCCAACATCGACGCCGTCGGCGTGGTGCACGGCCTCGATCGGCCCCTGTCGGCTGGTCGCATCGAGCGGTTCCTGGTGCTGGCGTGGGACAGCGAGGCGGTGCCGCTGATCGTGTTGACCAAGGCCGACGAGGTGGGGGAGGACCGGATCGCCCAGGTGGTGGCCACGGTGAGCGCCCTGGCTCCTGGCATCGACATCGTGGTGACCCGCTCGGATCAGCCCGCGACCGTTGACGCGTTGTTGCCCTACGCGCCGTCGGGGCACACGCTGGTGCTGATCGGTGAGTCGGGGACGGGCAAGTCCACGCTGGTCAACCTGCTGGTGGGGGAGGATCGCCAAGCCACCACCGAGGTGCGGGACGCCGATGCTGCCGGTCGGCACACCACGGTCACCCGCGACCTGGTCTCGCTGCCCGGCGGGGGGATGATCATCGACACCCCGGGCGTGCGGGCGGTCGGGGTGTGGGACGCCGCTGACGCCCTGGCCCGGGTGTTCGGCGACATCATCGAGTTGGCTGATGACTGCCGATTCGGCGACTGCGCCCACGGTCCCGAACCCGGCTGCGCCGTGCAGGCCGCGGTGGCCGACGGCACCGTGGACGTCCTACGACTGGAGCGCTATCGGCTGATGGTGGCCGAGCTCGGCCAACAGGCCCAACGGGCCCGCGAACGCGGGCAACGCGGCGGACGAGGGCGCCGACGCCCTCCACCCCACGACTAGTCTCGGGCGCCATGCGATCGGCAGAGGTGCGGTGTGTCTGATCAGCCCCGCGGATCGGCGTGGTGGCAGGCGTCCGACGGCAAGTGGTATCCCCCCGAGACCCACCCGGCCTACCGGCCCGCGCCGCCCCCGCCCGTCACCGGTTCGCCGATGGCCGGCCCACCGCCCAGGCGAGGGAGCAGCTGTCTGCCCTGGCTCATCGTTGCGGCGGTGTCGGCCGCCCTGTTGGTGATCGTCGCCGCGGTGGTGATCGCCGTGGCTGTCGGTCGGGTCGATGAGGTCACCCGGTCGCGTGTGGACCGGGAGACCCCCAATGCGGACGACGCCGCTACGGACCGCACGCCCGGAGCCACCTCCGATGCAGCTGGAGCCGCCGATGAGGTCGACGATGTCGGGCCCTGCGTGAAGCCCGACGATGAGACCATCACCCTCGAGGTGGTCAACAACAGCAGCAAGCAGTCGAGCTACATCATCGATGTCAACTTCCTGGACGACAGCGGCCGGCGAGTTGGCGACGAGTCGTTCTTCGTCAGCTACGTTCGGCCGGGAGAGTCGACGCGGGAGGACCTCTTCGTGTTCGACGATTCGGGCGGTGCGTCGTGCCGAGTCGCCGAGGTACAGCGTCTGGCGGCGGAATCCCCCGACGACCTGGCCGAGGTGACCTGCGAGACCGCCGGCGTGGATCCCCTCGACGACATCAGCTCCGTCTTCACGGCCACCAACGGCTCTTCGACCATCTCCGACTACCTCATCACCGCGGCGTTCACCCGCGACGGTGTTCGCATCGGCACCAGCTTCGCGGTCATCGAGAACGTGCCGCCGGGGCAGTCGGCACCGGGTGAGGGGTTCAGCACCGTCGACGGTCCCGACCTTGAGGTCACCTGCGAGGTCGTGTACGTGGAGCGCACCGCAAGCGAGTGACCGCGGCGGGGCGGCCGCGGCCGGCAGAGCCCTTGGTCCCAACGCACCGATCATCGACCCCACCAGACTGCACCGGTGGACGCGGAACCGACAACCCCCGGCTTCCACCGGGTGCTCGGTCCCAGGATGCTGCTGTTGCTGGTGGTGGGCGACATCCTCGGGGCCGGCATCTATCTACTGCTCGGTGATGTGGTGGCCGAGGTGGGCGGGTTGGCCTGGCTCGCCTTCGCCCTGGCCTTCGTCCTCGCCGGAGCGGCAGCCGCCTCTTACGCCGAGCTGGTCACCCGCCACCCGGGGGCGGCCGGCACGGCGCTGTACGCCGACAAGGCCTTCGGGCGGGAGTGGCTGACCTTCGCGGTGGGCGCCGCGGTGGCCCTGTCGGCCGTCAGCACCGCGGCCACCACGATGCGGGCCTTCGCCGGCGACTACCTCCGCGAGTTCGTCGACCTTCCCCTGGTGCCGGTGACGGTGCTGCTGGCCACCCTGCTCGGCCTGGTGGCCGTCCGCGGCATCGAGTTGTCGGCCAGGGTCAACGTGGTCATGACCCTCATCGAGCTGGGTGGCCTCCTGGTCGTGATCGTCATCGGCGGGGCCGCCATCAGCCAGGGTGACGCCGACCTCGATCGGCTGTCGAGCACATCTGAGGGGTTCGGGGTGGGAGCCCTGGTCGCCGGCGCGGCCCTGGCCTTCTTCGCCTTCCTGGGTTTCGAGGACGCGGTACACGTGAGCGAGGAGGTCACCGATGTCCGCCGGACCTTTCCCCGGGTACTGCTCGGCGCGGTGCTGCTGACCTCGGTCGTCTACCTGGCGGTCACCGTCGTGGCCGTTGCCGTGGTGCCACCGGACGTGCTGTCCGGCTCCGGTGGGCCTCTGCTGGAGGTGGTGCGCCGGGGCCCGGGCGATGTGGCCCTGCGTCCCTTCTCGGCCGTGGCCCTGGTGGCGGTGGCCAACACGTCGCTGTTCGCCATGGTCGCCGCGTCGCGGCTGCTCTTCGGTATGGCCCGCGCCGGTCAGCTGCCCCGGGGGCTGGGCCGGCTGGGGTCCACCGGCACGCCGGTGGCGGCGACCGTCACCGTGGCCGGGGTGGCGACGGTGCTCACCTTCACGGCGGCCACATCCGCGCTGGCCGAGACCGCGGTGGTGCTTCTGTTGGCCGTCCTCGTCATCGTCAACCTCGCCGCCGCCGTCCTGCGCCGCCGGGCCGAGCAACACGGCTTTCTGGCGCCGGCCTGGGTGGCCCCCGTCGGTGCTGTGGCCACCGCCGCCGTGCTGGTGCACGAGTTGGTCACCGCGTCGGCCACCGAGTGGCTCCGGCTGGGGGCGCTCATCGGCGGGATCGCGACACTGGGCGTGGCCGCCCGGCTGGCCCTCGCAACAGCGCCACCGATCACCGACTGACACGACGCCGGCCGATGCGGACGACGAGCTTGCGGAGCTCGTCGAACCACAGGACCGAGCTGGCGAGCACCGCGCACAGCAACCAGCTGCGCCACGACAGCGGCGCGGTGTCGAAGGCGTCGTTGAGCACACCGATGTGCACCACCGCCAGCTGGAGGCCCACGGCCAGGCCGCAGGCGGCCCAGAGCAGCCGATTGGTGAACAGGAAGGGGAACGCGCTCTTCTCGTCGGAGCGCGAGTTGAAGGCGTTGAACACCTGGGCCAGCACCAGGGTGGTGAAGGCGGCAGTCCGGCCGTACTCGGCCGAGCGGTGCCCTTCGATGAATCCTCCGGGCAGGGACCAGTCGAGCGCCAGCAGCGTGACCACGGCCATCACGAGACCGATCATGCCGATGCCACTGATCATCCTCGAGTCGATCAGCCGATCCGTGGCGCGTCGAGGCGACCGGGCCATCAGATCCGGAGCCGGTGGATCGACGCCGAGAGCCAGAGCAGGGAAGGCGTCGGTGAGGAGGTTGATCCACAGGATCTGCGTGGCCAACAACGGCACCACCAGCGTGGCCTCGCCGCTGCCGTCGGTTGCCGCGTCGAGACCGATCCACCCGGCCAGCACGACCCCGAAGAACATGGTGAACACCTCGCCCACGTTGGACGACAGCAGGTAGCGCAGCACCTTGCGGATGTTCGAGAACACCGCCCGGCCCTCGTGCACGGCGGCGACGATGGTGGCGTAGTTGTCGTCGGCCAGGATCATGTCGGCCGCACCCTTGGACACGTCGGTGCCGGTGATGCCCATGGCCACGCCGATCTCAGCGGACCGCAACGCCGGAGCATCGTTGACCCCGTCACCGGTCATGGCCACCAGGTGACCGTCGGCCCGCAGGGCCTGCACCAGCCGCAGCTTGTGTTCCGGGGTGACGCGGGCGTACACGTCGGCGCGGCGGATGGCCCGGCGCAGGGCATCATCACCCGCCTCGATGGCCCGATCGATGTCGGCACCGGTGGCGACGGCCAGCCGGCCGTCGATCATGGCTTCGGGCCGGTTGGACAAGCGCAGCTCGTTGGCGATGGCCACGGCGGTCCGGGGGTGGTCGCCGGTGATCATGACGGTGCGAACGCCGGCTCGGTGTGCCTGGTCGATGGCGTGGGCGGCTTCGGGGCGCGGGGGATCGAAGATGCCGACCACTCCCGACCAGGTGAGGTCGCGTTCGATGCTCTCGTCGAGCCGCTCGCCGACGGCCTCGGGATGGGGGTGATCGAGTCGACGATAGGCAACGGCCAGGCTGCGGTAGGCGTGGTCGGCCAGCGAGTCGACGGTGGCCAGGATCTCGGCCCGGCGGGTCTCGGTCAACGGTCGCTCGTCGGATCCCACACGCTCGGCCACACACCGGGACAACAACACATCCGGGGCACCCTTGGTGAACACGGTCGCCGCGCCGCGGTCGGCGTCCACATGGACGGCCGTCATCATCTTGCGGTTGGCGTCGAACGGCACGCCGCCCGCCAAGGTGAAGCGCGACGCCACATCCTCGAGGCGAAGCCCGACCTTGCGCCGGGCCGCCAGCAGTGCCCCCTCGGTGGGGTCACCGATCACCGTCCAGCCCGAGTCGGCCGGCGCGTCGACCTCGTGGTGCAGGGTGGCGTCGCTGGCCAGGCTGCCGCCGGCCAGCACGGCCCGCATCTCCTCGAGGGCATCACGGTCGCTCACCCGGTGCTCGCCGACCAAGGCCTCACCGATGGGCGCGTAGCCACTGCCGGTGATCTCGGCGTCGACGCTGGCGGTCACCACCCGGCGCACCGTCATCTCGTTGCGGGTCAGGGTTCCCGTCTTGTCCGAGCAGATGACCGAGGCGGAGCCCAGCGTCTCCACTGAGGCCAGCTTCTTCACGATGGCCCCCCGCTCGGCCATGCGCTGCACCCCCATGGCGAGGATCACCGTCAGGATGGCCGGCAGGCCCTCGGGCACGGCCGCCACCGCCAGCGACACGCCCACGAGGGCCACATCGACCAGGTCGGCGGAGCCGGTGATGTCGGTCGTGGCGACGATGGCCGCCATGACCACGATGGCGATGACCACCACGCCGATGCCGAGGAACCGACCCACGAGCGCCACCTCTCGCTGGAGCGGTGTCGGTTCTTCGGGCTGTTCCTGGAGAAGGCCGGCGATGTGACCCAGCTCGGTGGCCATGCCCGTGGCCGTGACCATCCCGGTGGCCGTTCCGCGCGTGACGGCGGTGCCCAGGTAGGCCATGCTGCGACGATCACCCAGCGGGGCGTCCTCGGCCACCGGCTCGGTCTGTTTGGACACGGCTTCGCTCTCACCGGTGAGGGCGGCCTCGGCCACCTCGAGACCACCGATGGTCACCAGCCGCAGGTCGGCCGGGACGGCATCGCCTTCGTTGAGGATCACCACATCGCCGGGTACCAGGTCACGGGCCAGGACCGGTTGCTCGACGGCTGCGCCACCGGCGTCTGGTTCCCGGCGCACCACCGCCTCGAGGAGGGTCATCCGTTGCAGGGCGTCGACCGCTTCCTGGGCTCGCGACTCCTGGATGAGCCCGATCACCGCGTTGAGCACGAGGATGGCGGCGATCACCACCGCATCGAAGGGCACCTGGTCGGCTCCCTCGATCAGCCAGACGACCAGCGAGATGGCCACGGCCACCAGCAACAGGATGACCAGGGGGTCGGTGAACTGGGCCAGTACCCGGTGCCACAGCGGCGTCGGCGGCTCCTTCTCGAGCTCGTTGGGGCCATGGCGGGCCAGTCGCTCGGCGGCTTCGGACCGGTTCAGCCCGCGGGTGGGGTCGACGCCCAAGCGCACGGCCACGTCGCCGCAGGTCATGGCGTGGTCGAGCGCGGGCACCACGGTCGAGCCGGTCACGTCAGTCCTGGGGCCAGACCTCGGCCACGGCCAGGAGATCGTCACGGAAGTCCGGGTGCCCGATGCGAGCCAGGGCGAGGGCCCGCTCGCGGACGGTGAGGCCCTGGAGCTCGGCGGCTCCGTACTCGGTGACGATCACGTCGACCTGGTGACGGGGGGTGGTGACGATCGAGCCCGTCTCCAGCTTGGGGGAGATCCTCGACACCGGGTCGCCGTCGACACGGGTCAGCGACGGCAGGCAGATCAGCGAACGGTCCGACAACTCGAGTCCGGCACCGGCGATGAAGTCCTCGTGCCCGCCGATGCCCGAGAACTGCCGTCCCGCGAGGGTGTCGGCCGTGACCTGGCCGGCCAGGTCGACGCTCATGGCACCGTTGATGGTGACCATCTCGCGGTTGCGGCTGATGGCTTCGGGGGAGTTGACCAGATCGACCGGCAGGAAGCGCACCTGCTCGTTGCCATCGAGCCACTCGTACAGCTCGGGCGTGCCGGCGGCGAACGTGGTGACGGCGTACCCGTCGTGCAGACCCTTGTGGTCGTTGCTGATCTTGCCCGCCTTCCACAGCCGCATGAGGCCGGTGGTGAACATCTCGCTGTGGATGCCGTAACCCCCGCCGTCGCCCTGGGCCAGGAGGGTGGCCACCGCGTTGGGGATGCCGCCGATACCGGTCTGGATGGTGGCGCCATCGGGGATGAAGGCGGCGGCGTGGTCGGCGATCGATCGTTCGACGTCGCTCGGCTCGATGTCGGCCAGTACGAACGGATCGGCGTCGCCCTCGATCACGACGTCCACGGCGTCGACGTGCAAGGCGTGTCGGTGCCCGGGCAGCAGGCCCACGGTGCGGGGGAAGGCGGGGCTGGTCTCCACCACACAGAGCCGATCAGGATCGGCTGCGGCCCGGTGGAGCTCGTGGACCGATGCCCCGGCGTGCAGGGACAGGCTCATCCAGCCGTCGGCATCGGGTGGCGTGGCGGCGGTGACCATCATCCGGGGGGCGAACCGCTCGAGTATCGGGATGAAGCGCCGGAAGTCGGCCGGGACGAAGTCGATGTCGGCGCCACCGGCCAGCAGGAACCGTTCGGCCGGGCCGTAGAAGCCGCTGCGCAGGTGCACTCCCGGCCGGAGGAAGACCTCGTACAGATCGTTCAGGAGGGCGCCGAACACCTCGAGGCGATCGAAGGACTCGCGCTGGCCGAGTGCGTGGAGGAACTGCCCGGGGATCCCCGGGCCGAGGGGCACGCCCAGCGAGTCGGTGTCCTGCATCAGATCGGCCGCCGAGGCGGCCGATAGGTGTCGGGTCGCGGTCATCGGTCCAGTCTGGCCACCAGGGCCGGGGTCGCCAGGGACCTTGGGCCCTGCCGGATGGTGTGATCAGCGAAGGACGTACTCGTCGGGGTCGGGGGCGCGGGTCCGCCGCCAGTAGTCGATGAGCGCGAAGGGCCAGTTCTGCGCGATGCGCCCGCTGGGGCTCTTGTACCAGCTGTTCACCGATGACAGGCCCCAAGCCATCTCGCCGTTGCGGTGGTCGACCTCGTCGACGAATGCCGCGTGGACGTCGGCCCGCACCTCGGCCACCGTCTGGTGTCGTTCCAGGAGGATCCCCATCATCTCCACCAGGTACCGAACCGAGCACTCCGAGAAGTAGATGATGCTGCCGTTGATGACGATGTTGGTGTTGGGCCCGTAGAGACAGAACAGGTTGGGGAAGCCGGGCACGGTCATGCCCAGGTAGGCCCGGGCGTCGTCGCCCCACACCTCGTGCAGGTCGAGTCCGTTCCGTCCGGTCACCTGCATCGGGGTGAGGAATCTCGAGGCGTTGAAGCCGGTGCCGTAGATGATGATGTCGACCTGGTGGTCGCGCCCGGCCGCCCGCACCCCCGTCGGGGTGATCCTCTCGATCGGATCCGTCACCAGCTCGACGTCGTCCCGCTTGAGGGTTCGGGGCCAGATCCCGTTGTCGAGTACGAAGCGCTTGGCGCCCACCGGATACCGGGGGATCACCTTGTCGAGCAGGTCGGGTCGGTCGGCGAACTCGGCCCGCAGGTACTCGGTGAGCAGCTCGCGCATCAGATCGTTGTCGGCACTGACCGCCTGCTCGATGGGGCCGTCCCACTGCGGGTCGTGGACGAGGGCATCGAGCGCACCGTGGTGGATCATCCAGAACCGCCGCAGCCGGTACCAGTTGGTGTAGCCCGGAATGGCGGCGAACAGGTCGATCAGCCCGTCGGCCACCGGCTCGTGGTACTCGGGTCGGGGAATCAGCCAGGCCGGTGTCCGCTGGAAGATGGTGAGGTGGGCCGCGTCCTCGGCGACATGAGGAATGAACTGCATGGCACTGGCCCCGGTGCCGATCACGGCCACCAGTTTGCCACCGAGGTCGAGGTCCTGGGGCCAGCGTGACGAATGGAAGCTCAGGCCGGCGAAGTCGTCCCGGCCCTCGAGATCGGGCAGTTTGGGTTGGTTGAGCTGGCCCACCGCGCTCACCACCGCGGTGGCCCGCAACACCTCGGGACCGTCGCGTGTGGCCAGATGGAGCACCCAGCTGCCGTCGTCATCGTCCCAGGTCATCGACTCGACACACGTGTCGAAGCGGATGTGTTCGGTGACGCCCCAGTCGTGCGCGCAGTCCTTGAAGTAGTCGAGCAGCACGTCCTGGGTGGAGTGGTGGTACGGCCAGTCGTGGCGCTGCGCGTTGGAGTAGGCATAGACGTGATTGGGGAGGTCGACCCGGCACCCCGGGTAGGTGTTCTCGAACCAGGTGCCGCCGATGTCGGGGTTCTTCTCCAGGACGACCACCGGGATGCCGGCCTGGTGCAGGCGATGGGC
The DNA here is from genome assembly GCA_029858875.1 of Acidimicrobiia bacterium. Taxonomy (GTDB): domain Bacteria; phylum Actinomycetota; class Acidimicrobiia; order Acidimicrobiales; family SHLQ01; genus JAOUEE01. The sequence goes on along the minus strand of JAOUEE010000125.1, from coordinate 1,192 downwards.
AGCGAGGATGCCCGACATGCCGGCACCGATGATGGCCACCGAAAGGTCGCCGGCCGCGATGTCGTCCCGGTGCCACGAGGGCGAGCGCCGGTCGCCCTCGAGCGCCAGTTCTTCGGTGAACATGGTGATGTGGTCGTCGTCGAGCTCGCGCCCGGCCACCCAGTCGATCAGCTGTCGTCGGTCGGCATCCGATGGTGGCTCGACCGGCCGGCCGCCCTCGTCGAGGAAGCGGCGGAGGGCGATGAAGGCCAGGTCGCGGGCTCGGGTCACCTGCTCGGGGGTCCAGCCGCCGTCGGGCATGCCGGTGAGCAAGGGGTCCAGGTGCAGGTCGTCGCGGGCCAGTGAGAGGTCGCCGGTCACCCAGGCCAGGGCGGGCAGCAGCGTGGTCGGGTCGGCGTCACCGATGGCCGCCCGCAGCTCGTCATCGGTGGAATCGGCGCTGAGCATCAGGCGCGGATCGTACCCCGTGGTATCGGTCCGGCCGAACTACGGTCGCGCCATGGCGTCCCACGACCAACCGGCCTTCTTCAGCTTGGCCCGAACGCTGCGGGCCCACCGGTCGTTCACCGCCGAGCCGGTCTCCGACGATCACGTGGCACTGATCCTCGATGCCGCTACCCGGGCCCCCAGCGCCGAGAACCGTCAGCCCTGGCACTTCGTGGTGGTGCGTGACGAGCGGCGTCGAGCCGCCATCGCCGGCCTGATGGCGGGGATCTGGGAGGGAATGGCCCGCGAGTGGTCGCGGCCCCGCCTCGATCCGGCTCTCTTCGACGACGTCGACCGCGGATTCGGCGGGGGGTTGGCCGATGCGCCGCTGATGGTGGTGGTGTGTGGTGACACCGACCTGGCCGATCGTGGTGTGCTGGCCTCGTCGATCTTCCCGGCGGTGCAGAACCTGCTCCTGGGTGCTCACGCGCTGGGTCTGGGTGCGGTGCTCACCACCATCGCCAGCACCGATCCGGGACCGATCGGTGAGATCGTGGCCGCGCCCGACTCGCTGCGACCGATGGCGGTGGTGCCCATCGGCCACCCGGCCCGGGTCCTGGGGCCATCTCGCCGGGTGGCCGTCGGCGACAAGGCGTCGCTCGACACCGTCGGCACCCCCTGGCCCGGCGCCGCGTCCAGCTGAGGTTCAGGGGGTGGTGTCGACGAGGTCGCTGATGGCTCGGTAGCCGCCGCTGGGTCCCTGATC
>JAOUEE010000124.1 GCA_029858875.1 Acidimicrobiia bacterium | reverse complement strand
CCGGGCAGTGAGCTCGGCCACCTCGGTCGCACACCCGGCCTCTTGGGCCAGCAGGTCGATGACCTCGTCCTGGATGAGCGTGGAGTCGACGTCGAGCACCACCAGTCGCTTGGCTCGACGGGCGATACCCTCGCGCTGGAGGGCCACGTCGAGGCCCGGATGGAGCGCAGCGGCGGCCAACAGATTGGTGCGGATGGTCGCCGGGTCGCCGCCCAGCACCGTGAGCTCGTAGCTCATCACCGGGTACTTCGACAACCGGTTGATGCGGTCGATGTTGCCGCCGCCCTCGGCGATGGCTTCGGCCGCGGCGAGCAGCTCGGCCGGGCTCAACTCCGGGCCGAGCAGGGTGACCACGTGACCCGGATGGGGTTCGCTGGGGGGTTCCTCGATGATGTCGAAGTCGACCTTGAGCTCGTGCTTCCAGCCGAACAGCAGCAGCTCTTTCAGCGCATCGTGGTCGGGAGCCACGTCGACCAGTAGACCCAGGGTGAGGTGCCGTCGGATCACCACCTGCTCGATGTCGAGAACCAGGGCATCGACCTTGTCGAGGACGCGGAGGACACCGGCCGAGATGCCCGGTCGATCGGGACCGGTGATCTCGACGAGGACGGTCTGACGGTCGGTCACGGGGACTCCTGGGGGACATCGTTGTGGGCCTGGTCGTTGGCCCGTTGCAGTCGAGTGTGGAGCTCGACGGTGAGGTCGGCGAGCGTGCTACGGGACACCCGTGCGCCGGGTGGCGCCAGGGGATCTCCGACCACGATGGCGCATCGGGTGCGACGCGGGAACCGGGCTCCCGGTGGGAGGGCGGCCTCGGTGCCGGCGACGCCGACCGGCACCACCGTGGCCTGGCTCTTGCTGGCCAGCCACATGGTGCCGTCGAACAGCGTGCTGACGAGCGGGCCGGTCTGGCGGGTGCCCTCGGGGAACACCAGCAGTGGGTCGCCGCGATCGAGGACGAGACGGGCGGCTCGCATGGCTTCTCGATCGGCTGTGCCGCGCGTCAGCGGGAACGCGCCGAGAGCGGAGATGTACCAGGCCAGCGGCTTCATCTGGAACAAGGATTCCTTGGCCAGGGCCCGGAGTCGGCGATGGCTGAGCGCGGCCACCAGCAGCGAGTCGAGGTTGGATCGGTGGACGGGCGCCACGATGAGCGGTCCCGGGAGGTCGAGCTTGGGTCGGCCGCGCACCGTGACCCGGAAGTACGGGTACAGCGATCGCTGGATCACCCAGCGGGTGAGGGCGTGCACTCGGTGGGCCATCGGGGTGTCGCCGACGGCGAAGGACCACTCGCGCAGTTCCTCGTCCGATGATGGGCCCATGCTCAGCCGAGGAGGGGCTTCAGTGTCTCGCCGGCCAACGCCACGATGTCGGGATCATGACCATTGACCGGCATGTTGAAGGTGAGGCCGTCGATGCCGGCGTCGAGCAGCTTGACCTGGACCTGTTCGGCCACTTCATCGGGTCCGCCGATGATGATGCGGTCGGTCAACGCCGCCCGGAAGTCATCGTCGAGCGCGTCCCAGTCGAGGCCCTTGGCCGCGAAGAACTCGTTTCGGGCCTGCTCGGCCTGCGCCATGGTGGGGGCGATGCCCAGCGTGCCCAGCCACGACACCGAGATCTCGTCGCGGTCCCTGCCCTCGGTGCGGCAGTGCTCGGCCAGCACGTCGAGCTTGTGGGGGATCTCGCCGGGACCGCAGGTGAGGTTGGACTCGTCGGCGTATCGGGCCACGAACCGCAGCGTCTTCTGCTCGCCCGAACCACCGATCATGATCGGAATCCGTCCTATGGGTGGCGGCTCGTTGATGGCGTCGGTCACCGAATAGTGCTTGCCCGCGAAGGTGGGCCGCTGTCCCCGCAGCATGGGGATGATGATCTGGAGGGCTTCCTCGAGCTTCTCGAAGCGATCGGTGAAGGTCCCGAACTCGAACCCCAGACTGTCGTGCTCCAGTTCGAACCAGCCGGCGCCGATGCCGAGGATGGCCCGACCGCCCGAGATCACGTCGAGGGTGGTGACGGTCTTGGCCAGCATGGCCGGGTTGCGGTAGGTGTTGCCGGTGACCAGCGCCGACAGCTTGACCGTGTCGGTGCGGGCGGCGAGCGCGGCCAGTAGCGAGTAGCACTCCAGCATCCGGTCGTCGGGTTCGCCCAATCCCGGCAGCTGGTAGAAGTGGTCCATCACCAGAACCGTGTCGAAGCCGCTGGCCTCGGCGGCCCGGGCCTGGCTGGCGATGGTTTCGAACAGCCGATCGGTGCCCACCCCCGGATAGTCGAAGAACGGGATCTGGAGGCCGAGCTTGATCATGGCTCGAACCTATCGGTTGGGGTCGGTGAACACCCACGGGTCGCGGGGCAGACGTCGGGGGTCGAAACGACCGAGCAGGTCGGCCATGGTGAGCGGCTCGTCCGGCCCGGCCAGCCCCAGCGATGCGGCCATCAGACTGCGCATCCGGTTCGCGTCGAGGCCCTTCTCGGCCAGCTCGGTCAGGGTCACGGCGCCGTCGCGCTTGGCCAGGCGAACGCCCTCGGCGTTGACGGCCAGCGGGACGTGGGCGTAGCTGGCATGGTCGAAGCCCAACAGATCGGCCAGGTGGAGGTGGCGGGGCGTGGAGTGCAACAGATCGTCGCCCCGCACGACCTGATCGATGCCCATCTCGGCGTCATCGACCACGACCACCAGGTTGTAGGCCGGCACCCCGTCCCGGCGACGGATGACGAAGTCATCGACCGCGGCACGGGTGAGTCCGCACTGGTCATCGACGAAGTCCATGGCATCGACCTGGGCTCGGAGCCGTAGGGCGGGAGCCCGGCCGGCGTCCTCCCGGGCCCGGCGCTGGTCGGCGCTGAGTGAACGGCAGGTTCCGGGATAGGCACCGTCGGGCATCGGATCGCCGTGGGGAGCCGAGGCCGCCTCGCGGACCTCACGTCGCGAGCAGTAGCACGGGTAGGTCAGCTCGGCCTGGACCATGCGGTCGATGTGGTGGTCGTAGCGATCGAGCCGCTCGGACTGGTACACGACGTCCCCGTCCCAGTCGATGCCCAGGGCCGCGAGGTCGGCCAACTGCCCGGTTCCCAGCTCGCGGCAGGCGTTGTCGTCGAGGTCCTCCATGCGCATCAGGAAGCGCCGGCCGGTGGATCGGGCGTACAGCCAGGCCAGCATCGCCGTGCGCAGGTTGCCCACGTGCAGATCGCCGGTGGGGCTGGGGGCATACCGACCGGCCGACATCGCGACCACGGTACAGTCGGCCGCCATGGGGTCATTGGACGGGCTCGTCGCCCTGGTCACAGGTGGCAACGGTGGCATCGGTCTGGGAATGGCGCGGGCGTTGGCGACGGCCGGGGCCGATGTGGCCATCTGGGGGCGCAACCCCGACAAGAACGCCACAGCCGAGGCCGACCTCGCGACGTCGGGGGTGCGCACGTTCAGCGCGGTGTGTGATGTCGCCGACGAGCGCCAGGTCGCCGACGGCTTCGCCAGGACGGTCGCTGCCCTGGGCCGGGTCGATGTGGTGTTCGCCAACGCGGCCCATGGCGGCATCCTGAAGCCCATCACCGAGCTGACCCTCGACGACTGGCGCGAGGTGATGGCCAGCAATCTCGATGGCGCGTTCCTGACGCTGCGCGAGGGGGCCCGTCACCTGGTCGAGCGCGGCGGCGGGGGCTCGTTGGTGGCGGTGGGGTCGACCTCGTCCATCCACGGGGCGGCGGGCAACGATGCCTACGGCGCATCGAAGACCGCCCTGGGGGGCCTGACCCGATCCATGGCCGTGGGTCTGGCCCGTCACGGCATCCGCGTCAACTGCCTGGTGCCGGGTTGGACCATCACCGACCTGTCGGCCGGCGGCTATGCCAACGACCGGTTTCGCCAGGCCACGGTGGCCCGGACGCCGGTGAGGCGGTGGGCCGACCCCGATGAGATGGGTGCGGCCGCCGTCTTCCTGGCCGACCCGGCCCACACCTATCACACCGGCCAGAGCCTGGTCGTCGACGGCGGCTACACGGTCTACTGACCCCTTTCCCCGGCCTCTGACCGGCGACGGGGACAGCCCTCACCGATTCAGATCGAGGCGATCCGCGGCTCGCCGATGAGGATGCCCTGGGCGTAGGTGACGCCGAGGCCGGTCAACACATCGAGGTCCTCGACCAGGCGGACGCCATGGGCCAGCGTCTTGATGTCGAGCGCGTGGGCCAGGCCGGTCATGGCGGCCACCAGTTGCAGACGAGCCGGGTCGTTGGCGATGTTGCCGGTGAGGTCGGGACCGAGGCGCAGCAGGTCGGTGTGGAGATCGCTCATGTCGGCAAGGGTGGTGGTCGGGTCGAAAACAGTGCTCAGCCGCACGGCGATGCCGGCTCGCTCGAGGTTCTCCAGACGGTTCTCCAGCGCCAGCACGTCGCGGCCGCCGTCGCGCCCCACCAGTTCGAGGCCAACGCGGTCGGGGGTGACGCCCAGTCCCTCGGCCACCGAGAGCACCTCGCGACCGAGGCCGGACACCCGCATCACCGCAGCAGGGATCGGCAGCCACAGACGGTGGAAGCGCTGACCTTCGGCTGTGGCCGCGATCCGGACCAGCGCACCGAGCGCCAGATCGAGCGCGTCGGCCAGCGCCGACAGGCCGCCATCGAACAGGGTCTCCGGTGCTCGGCCGGTGTCGACCATGACCTCGGCGGTGGTCAGCGTGCTGGTCGCCAGCTCCAATCGCGGCGTGACCAACCACTGCAACACCGCGGGGTCGGTCGGCTCGTTGTCGCCGGGGCCCTCACGGAGGTCGCCGTTGTCGATGGCCCATGGACGGATGGTCCAACGGGCCTGGTCGAGGGCCATCTGGGCTCGCTGGAGGAGCTCACCGGGGGTGGCGACCGCTCCGGCAGTGGCCACCCCGATGCGGGTCCGGGCCACGACGAAGGACCCGCCGGCCCGTACCGACTCGCCGAGGCGACGCTGGATGCGTCCGGCGATGGTGTCGAGGACGCGCAGATCGTTGGGCAGCGCGGTCAAGACGATGCCCACACGCTCGTCGGAGATCGGGGCGGCCAGGTCGTCGCTGCGCAGCAGGGACTGGCAGGCCTCGGCCACACCGGCCGTGATGCCCTTGGCCGCGCTGCGCCCGAACTCGTCGGCGATTCGGCCGAGGTCTTCGATGGCCACCACCATGAAGGCGACGTTGTTGCGACCGGGCTCGGTCAGTTCACGGGCGAGGAAGGACTCGAGGTCGGCGGGACCCGGAACAGCGGGTCCGCTGAAGACTTTCGAACCGAGGCGGCGGGCGAGTTGTTTCACCCTCACTTCATCGACCCGCAGGTGCGCGGTCTTGAGGGAGAAGATGGGCCGAATGACCCATCCGCGCCGTCAGGGGCTCAGGCGTCGGGACAGCTGGTCGAGTTGGGGTTCGACCTGGCCGGCGACGGCGTTCAGGTAGGCCGTGGTGGCGTCGTCGTCGGGTTCGAGGACGAGCGCCGACCACATGGCCAGACACCCCGCGGCGTCCGGGACGAGGACGATCGATTCCTGGTGGAACGCGGTCGGCCCGCCGCGGGCGTCGAGGACCAGGCGCCATGGCGGCTCGACACTGATGGCGGTCTCGGTGACGGGGATGCCGCCCAGAGCCCGTGGGCGCGTGTCGCCGACCGCACCCACGCCGACCAGATCGACCAGGGCTCGCCATGCCGTGTCGCGATCGGCGGGCAGCACCCGCTCGGCGACGGTGGGGATGTACATCGGCTTGACCATGAGGCCGGAGGCTACCGGCCTCGACAGGACCGACGGATAGCGTGGGTGGCCATGACCCACGGATTGGTAGTGCCTTGCGGCCCTTGCCGCGGCAGCGCCCGACCGGTTCGGGCGGATGGGCGGCGGGGAGGGTGGCGATGACCGCGGCCAATCCATATCTGGTGGCCCGCCTCGGTGGTCTCGGTACCACCATCTTCACCGAGATGACCGCGCTGGCCGTCGAGACCGGATCGGTGAACATGGGCCAAGGCATGCCCGACACCGATGGGCCCCAGGAGATCATGGACGCCGTCACCGCAGCCATGGCCGCAGGCCACAACCAGTACCCGCCGCTTCCGGGCATGCCCGTGTTGCGCCAGGCGGTGGCCGCTCACCAGCGCCGCTTCCACGCCCTGGAGTACGACCCCGATTCCGAGATCCAGATCACGATGGGCGCGTCCGAGGCGCTCACCGCATCGGTGCTCGCCTTCTGCGAGGCAGGCGACGAGATCGTGATGTTCGAGCCCTACTTCGACCTCTACGCTGCGGCCGGTGCGCTGGCGGCGGCCCAGCGGCGGGTGGTCACCCTCCGCCAGCCCGACTTCGGCTTCGACCTCGACGAGCTTCGAGCGGCGATCGGACCGCAGACCCGGCTGCTCATCCTCAACACCCCGCACAATCCCACCGGCAAGGTCTTCGCACGCGACGAGCTGACCGCCATCGCCGAGCTCTGCATCGAGCACGACGTCATCGTGTTGAGCGACGAGGTGTACGAGCACATGGTGTTCGACGGCCGGACCCACACCCCCATGGCCACGCTGCCCGGCATGTGGGACCGCACCGTCACCATCTCGTCGGCCGGGAAGACCTTCTCGTTCACCGGTTGGAAGATCGGGTGGGCCTGCGCACCGGCGCCGCTCATCGAGGCCATCCGCACCGTGAAGCAGAACCTGACGTTCGCCGGTGGCACCCCGTTCCAGCCGGCCGTGGCCCATGGTCTGGGGATGCCCGACAGCTACTTCGACGGTCTCACCCAGGAGATGCAGGCCAAGCGCGACCATCTCTCGGGCGCGCTCCAGGCTGCCGGGTTCGACGTGCTGGCGCCGGCCGGCACCTACTTCGTGACCGTCGACATCACGTCCATCGGCGAAACGGACGGCTTGGCCTTCTGCCGCTCGTTGCCCGACCGGTGCGGCGTGGTGGCCGTGCCCAGCGTGGTGTTCTACGACACCAAAGCGGTCGGCGCGGCGTTGGTGCGTTTCACGTTCTGCAAGCGGATGGACGTGCTCGACGAGGCGGTGGCCCGCCTGGGCCGACTGGGCGGTGGATCGTGAGGGTGGCCGCCGTGCAGCACGACATCGTCTGGGAGGATCCGGAGGCCAATCGGTCCCGGCTGGCCGGTCTGGTGGCCGACGCCACCATCGGCGGGGCCGAGCTGGTGGTGCTCACCGAGATGTTCGCAACCGGCTTCTCCATGGACACGGATGCGATCGCCGAGCCTCCCGATGGCCCGACCGTCGATTGGCTGCGGTCGCAGGCGGCCGAGCACGGCGTGTGGGTCGGGGGCTCGGTGTCGACCAGGGTCGAGGGCGAGCCCCTGGCCGTCAACCGATTCACGGTGGCCGGCCCACAGGGGGACCAGCACCACTACGACAAGATCCATCCCTTCACGTACGGCGGCGAAGGTGAGTACTACCGCGGCGGCGACGTCCACGTGGTGGTCGACATCGCCGGCGTCCGTACCGCGTTGTTCGTCTGCTACGACCTGCGCTTCGCCGATGAGTTCTGGCCGCTGGCCACCGATGTCGACCTCTACCTCGTACCAGCCAACTGGCCGGCCCGGCGCCGCGCCCATTGGCGGGCCCTGTTGGTCGCCCGGGCCATCGAGAACCAGGCCTATGTCGTCGGTGTCAACCGAGTGGGCGGCGGTGGCGGGCTCGACTACTCCGGTGACAGCCTCATCGTCGATCCTCTGGGCGAGATCCTGGCCGACGGCCACGGCGGTGCCGAGCAGATCCTCACGGCCGACATCGCTCTCGACCACGTGGTCGCTGTTCGCCAGCGCTTCCCGTTCCTGGCGGACCGCCGCTGAACGGTCGGGCTGCGGCCCGGCCACGGGCGCCTCGACCATGACCTCCCGGGGTGTTCAGCCGGCTTCGATGAAGTGGGCCGCTCGGTCGAAGAGGCCGATCGTGGTGGCGTGGAGGAGATCACCGAACTCCACCGACGCCTTGCCGGCCTGGGCTCGGGCGTGGGTGCCCTCGAGGATGATGCCCATCTTGTAGCAGGCCATCACGCCGTACCAGGTTGCGCTCGAGAGGTCGCGGTCGCTGTTGGCCGCGTAGTGGTCGTTGAGCTCGGCGATGGTGGCGAACCCGTCCCACGGCTGCAGCGAGCCGCCCATGCCCGGCAGGTCGGGATCGGGCCAGGTGGCGTGCAGCCAGCCGAGGTCCATGAGCGGGTCCCCCACCGTGGCCAGCTCCCAGTCGACCACCGCGGCCAGCTCGCCCGAATCGTGTTCGAACAGCACGTTTCCGAAGTGGAAGTCACCGTGCAGCAGCCCGGGCGTCCAGGTGACGGGGCGGTTGTCGTCGAGCCATCGGGCCACGTCGTCGACGTGGGGGATCTCGTCGCGCCCGGTGTAGGTGGGCTCGGCCGAGTAGCCGTCGAGGTGGCTGCGCCAGCGGTCGACCTGGCGCTCCAGCCAGCCGTCGGGCTTGCCGAAGTCACCCAGGCCCACCGCCTGGTGATCGAGCGATCCGAGGGCGATGACGGCATCGACCATGGCCAGTCCCATCCGGTGGCGCATGGACGGGTCGGCGATCTGGGCCTCCGACAGTCCCACGACCTGCACGTTGCGCCCCTCGATCGGTTCCATCAGATAGAAGGCACAGTCCATCGTGTCGAGCTCGGCCTCGGCGGCGATGAGTGCCGGGTGGGGGACGGCGCTGGCGGCCAGCGCGGCCAGGATGCGGGCCTCTCGGCGCATGGTCTCGTCGGAGTTGCTGCGCTTGTGGATCGGTGGACGGCGCAGCACGTAGGCCCGACCGTCACGCTGGAACCGCGCCAGGATGTTCTGCGTGCCGCCGGTCAACTGGGTGGCGTCGGTGATGGGCCCGGCCCCCAGCTCGTGGGTGTCCATCCATCGGGCCAGGACATCGAGATCGACGCCCGGGATGGCGTCGGGTGCGCTGGTCACCGCGGTTCCAGTGGGGGAGGGGCCGGCGTGAAGAAGCCGTCGATCCGTTCGATCAGGCCACGGTCGTCGACGGTGGCCACGTCCATGCCCTGCACCACCACCACGCCCTGGTGTTCGATCTCCCACAGGTACCGGTGGCGGCCGTGCTGCTCGTCGATGCCGCTGGCTCGCCGGTAGATCGCCCCGGGGATGGCCCGCTTCACCTCCACGGCCATGGCGATCAGGGCCTCGTGGCCCCTCGTGAGGGCATTGGGATCGGCGAAGACCACGTCGGCCGTGCACGACCGCTCGAGGTGCCGCCCCAGGGCGTCGAGATCGGGTTCGTTCCACATGGCGAGGTAGTGGTCCAACGACGCAGGGATGGGATCGCTCATGGCGCCTCACAATAGGGTGGACGTCATGTTGACCCCGAATGAGCTGTTCGATCTCACCGGCAAGGTGGCCGTCGTGACCGGCGGCAGTCGTGGCCTGGGTCGGGCCATGATCGAGGCCTTCGCCGTGGCCGGCGCCGACGTCGTCATCGCCAGCCGCAAGCTGGACAACTGCGAGGCACTGGCCGCCGAGATCGAATCGTCCACCGGTCGGCGCGCCCTACCGGTGGCGTGCCACGTCGGGCGGTGGGAGCAGTGCGACGCCCTGGTGGATCGGGTCTACGACGAGTTCGGACGCATGGACGTGCTGGTCAACAACGCCGGCATGTCGCCCCTGTACGACCGGCTGGTGGATGTCAGCCAGGAGCTCTACGAGAAGGTGCTCCAGGTCAACCTCCAAGGTCCCTTCCGGTTGTCGGCCTACGGCGGTCAGCGCATGTACGACGCCGGGTCGGGCAGCATCATCAACGTCAGCTCGGTGGCCGCCGTGGCGCCCACGGCCGGCGAGGTGGCCTACGGGGCGGCCAAGGCCGGTCTCAACAACCTGACCAAGGGGTTCGCCCGGGCCTACGGACCCCACGTGCGGGTCAACTGCATCATGCCCGGGCCCTTCCTCACCGACATCGCCGATGCCTGGGATCTCGACGCGTTCAACGAGTCAGCCCGTCGGATGATCCCCTTGGGCCGCGGTGGCCAGGCCGACGAAGTTGCGGGGGCCGCGCTGTTCCTGGCCAGCGATGCCGGGTCCTACACCACGGGGTCCATCGTCAAGATCGACGGTGGCCTCTCGTCGACCTCGGGCTGAGTCGGACCGGCTCGCCGTCACAGCCGCTCGATGGCGGTGAGGGCCACCATTGCCTCGCCGGCTCGG
>JAOUEE010000123.1 GCA_029858875.1 Acidimicrobiia bacterium | reverse complement strand
AACGCGACGGTCTTCGGTGGCGTTCATACAGTCTCCGACTCTCGTTGGCTCTCGGTGCCTTCCGGCTGGGCTGGGGCGACCTCGACGGGAATGCCGTTGAGTACGGCGTTGCCCGACAACGGGTCGATGATCGACCCGTCGGTGAGCACGTTGCTGTTCACTCCGGGGCGGCGGGCCGCGACGTTCAGCTGCGTACCGGGGGCATCGTGGCCCCAACCATGGGGCAGGCACACCACGGATCGGGCGATCTCATCGGTGACCTCCACCGGCGCCACCACCGACCCCGCGGCCGAGGTGATGCAGGCCTGGCCGCCAACGGTCAATCCCCACTCCTCGGCGTCGCTGGGATGGACCTGGAGCGTGCAACGCTCGCGGCCCTTCACCAGTACGTCGACGTTGTGCATCCAGGAGTTGTTGGACCGCACGTGGCGGCGGCTGACCAGGACCGGGCCGTCAGGCACCTCGGCGAGCCAACGCTGCAGGCGGGCGACGTCGTCGGTCAGCCTCGGCGAAGCCAGCTCGATTCGGCCCGAGGTGGCGCGGAGGATGCCAGGTAGCTGGGGGGTGAGAGCTCCGAGGTCGATGCCGTGGGGGTTGGCTTCGAGACGTTCCATCGTGAGACCTTCAGGATGAACGCCGAAATGGTCGCCCGCCCATCCGGAGCGCAGCATCGCCTCGAGCACACGATCGGCCGGGCTGCGGTCGCCGAGTTGAGCGCGGAGCTCGGCCAGATCGCGGCCCTCGAGCGGGTGACCGGGACCTACCGCGCGCTGGAGTACCGCATCGAGCACCATGTCGTGGATGAGCTGGGGGTCGCCGTCGGCGCCTTGGCCGCCGGCCACGAGCGCCAGCCGGGCGATGATCTCTTCCTCGGACGGCCCATCGGCGTCGAACAGCGGCGGTGAGTAGTTCGCGATGTTCCGAACCGACATGCCGTAGAAGGCCAGGTCGTAGTGGCTCCGGGCCAGCGCCGACGGCGGCGGCAGGATCACGTCGGCATGGCGGGTCGTCTCGTTGAGATACGGGTCGACCGAGATCATCACATCCAGGGAGGCCAGTGCGGCTTCGGTGCGGGTGCTGTCGGGGATCGAGCGAGCTGGGTTGCCTGCCACGGTCACGAGGACACGGATCTTCCCGGGCCCCGGTGTCAGGATCTCCTCGGGTAGGGCGGCAACCGGAAATTGACCATGCACCTCGGGATGGCCGCTGACCCTGGTCGACCGGCGACCGATGTCGAAGCCTCGCCCGGGGCCAGTCTTGTGGGGATCCTGGTGGGCCGGATGGGGCCACATCGTCCCGCCCGGCCGGTCGAGATTGCCGGTGAGCGTGGTGACCAAGTCGGTCAGCCACGACGCGAGGGTGCCGAACGGGACCGTGTTGGTGCCGATCCGCCCGTAGACGGCCGCCGTGGGCGCCTCGGCCAGTTCGCGGGCGATGCGGCGGGTCACCTCAGGTGCGATCCAGGTGGCGTGCTCGACCGCTTCGGGGGTGAACGGTGCAACCAGGCGGCGCACCTGCTCTACGCCGTCGAGGTGTTCGCCCGCGGGGCCGGTATCTACGAGATCCTCGTCGAAGAGCACGTGGGCCAGCGCGGCCAGCCAGGCGGCGTCGCTTCCCGGCCGGATGGTCAGGTGTTCGTCGGCGGCCTTGGCTGTCTTGGTGCGGCGTGGGTCGACGACCACGAGTCGGCCGCCTCGCTCGCGGATTGCTTGCAGGCGGCCAGGGAAGTCGGGGGCGGTCGCGAGGCTGCCGTTGGACTCGTAGGGGTTTGCCCCCAGCATCAGCAGGTAGTCGGTGCGGTCGAGGTCGGGCACCGGGATGGCCAGGGCGTTGCCGTAGAGGAAGCCCGACGAGGCGTGGCGCGGCATCTGATCGACCGTGCCGGCCGAGTACAGGCTCTTGGTGCCCAGCGCCGTGATCAGGGCCCGCCCGTAGATGGTGAGTGCGTGGTTGTGCACGGAGGGATTGCCCTGGTAGATCGCCGCGGACTCGCGGCCATGCTCGTCGAGCACGGGCATCAGTCGTTGTTCCACCTCGGCGAATGCCTCGTCCCACGACACCTCGACGTGGCGACCGTCGCGCTTGACCATGGGGGAGCGGAGGCGGTCGGGATCTTCGTGGAGCTGCTTGAGGGTCGAGCCCTTGGGGCAGATGAAGCCGTGGGAGAACACGTCGTCACGGTCACCGCGGATGCGCACGACGGCGTCGTCCTTGACCGTCACCTCGAGACCGCAGGTCGCCTCGCAGAGCGGGCAGGTGCGGTAGTGCAGCGAACGGTCAGACATCAGTGCTCACTTCTCTATCGGTCAAGATAGTTTCGCACACTATGAAACTTCTTTGCTACGGTCAAGTTTCGAGAGAGGGTCCGGAACCCACCGAAGGTGTTCGCGACTCCGCCACCGATCCGCTCGATCTGGAGCCGATCATCAACGCCCTCGACGACCCGATGCGGGTCAGCTACGGGGACTGAAGGGGAATGAACATGGACAACGCTCAGGTGCTGAACCTCGTGCAGGATTCGCTTGTGCGGCGAATGCGGACGATGTTCTCGCTCTACTACGACGCGGTCGACACGATGAGCCTCGAGCAGGTCAACCATGTCGATCAGCCGGGCCGTCTCCCGATCGCGTTCTCGCTGTTCCACTACGTCAACCTCCATGACAGCAGCTTCATGCTGATCACGGGCGAGCTGCCGATCTGGAACGACGAGTGGGACGCCCGGGTGCGCCCGGCGATCTCCGGCCACGGCAAGGGCCAACCGGTCGAAGACATGTCCAAGCAGCGGATCGGTGAACACGAGGGCTTCAAGGAGTACCAACGGGCGGTCTTCTCGCGAACGCAGGCGCATCTGGAGTCGATGGACCCGAACGACTTGCTACGAGTGGTGATCGCCAAGCCCTACCCGCCCGAGGTGGCCACCACGTACAGCGCCCGGTGCGCCGGCGACGTCGGCATCACCGTGCTCGATGCCTTCGAGTGCTGGCACTACCAGCACGGACTGCGCCACATGGGCGAGATCGAATTGGCCCGTGGGTTCCTCGGCCTGTCCGGCATGACGGCATGACGGAGCAGAGACCGCTCAGATCGGCATCCATGCCCCGACCAACCGCGCGCCTGCTGTGGCCGAGCGCGCCACGCCTCGTATCGATTGCGATCATCTGCGCCATCTCGCTGAGCGCGTGTAGCGACGGCGGGGAATCTGGCACACCCGCCCCGACGGACGCGGCGTCGTCGACGACGATTGCCGATGCGGGTGCGAGTGACGCCGACACCGATCCGCCAACCACGGCCACGGAAGCGCCCGCCACGACGACGACGACTGAGGCGCCGGCCACGACGAGCAGTGTTGCGGCGGCTTCGGAGTTCCTCACCGATCAGGTGCTCGATTTGGGTGGTGCGTCCCGCAACTATCACCTGTTCGTGCCGGCACAAGCCCAGGGGGCTCCGTTGGTGGTGCTGTTGCACGAGAACGGCATCGATCCTGACGCGCTGCTCGGACTCAACGGCGAACCGGCCCCATTTGGCGTCTGGCTCGACATCGCCGAACGTGAAGGGTTCGCAGTGGCAGCTCCGATGGGAGAGCGAGGCTGGAACGACTGCCGCAGCGACGCCCCGAGTAATCCGTCTGACGATGACGTGGAGTTCATTGGGGCCTTGATCGACGAGGTGACGGCTACATACGGGACCGATCCGTCTCGGGTGTTCGCCACCGGTCTCTCCAACGGTGGGCATATGTCGATCCGACTTGCGGAGGAGGCGCCGGACCGGATCGCCGGGTTCGCGGCCATCGCCGCGGCCGACTCGGCCGCCTCCGAGTGCGTGTCGTCGCAGACCCTCGTCCCGGCGTTGTTCATGAACGGGTCCGCAGACGGGCTCATGCCCTTTGACGGCGGGGCCATGATCAACGGAGCGATGGTGTTCGCCAGCGACGAGACCGTCGCTCGCTGGGTCGAGCGCAACGGCGCCGCCGAAGCCACGGTCGAGACAGTGGACGATGTCGATCCCGACGACGGCTCAACGGTGACGATCAGTCGCTACGGTGCCGAGCCCGGCGGCGCTCCGGTCGTCTTCTACGCCGTCGACGGCGGCGGGCACAACGAACCCAGTCTCACCGAAGAACTCGTCGGCCAGCCTCCCCGACGTGGTCCCCAGAACCGCGACATCGAGATGGCCGAAGAGGTCTGGCGCTTCTTCACAGAGGTCGACTCGTGAGCAGCAAACGCAACCCTTGCTGGTCGACGCGGACGACCCAACCGGTCAAGGTAATTTCACATTGCATGAAAAAGCTTTGCTAGAGTCGAGTCGCGTTGGACGAACAAGGGAGTCGAACGGCTGATGGACATTGTCTTGACCGGAACGGGATCGCCGCTGCCGGACGCCGACCGCGCCGGCCCCTCGACCCTCGTGAAGGCAGGCGACACTCACATCCTCGTCGACGCCGGTCGAGGTGTCGTGATGCGGATGGCGGGCGCTGGATCGGGGCCGGACCTTCTCGCTGGTGTCCTGATCACGCACCTGCACAGTGACCACATCTGTGCTCTCAACGACGTGATCACCACCCACTGGATCAGAACCCGCGAGGAGAAGGTCCTGCAGATCTACGGGCCAATCGGAACGGCGCGGTTCGTCGAGCGCCAGATCCACGCGCTGGAGGACGACATCGGCTACCGCATCGACCACCACGACCCGCTCACGAAAGGCCCGCAGGTCGAGGTCACCGAACTGGAGCCCGGCGATGCGTTCAGCCTCGGCGACGTGAGCATCACCACCGCGGCGACGATGCACGCGCCGGTCCGTCCGACCATCGGGTTCCGTCTGGAACACGATGGAACGTCGGCGGCACTGGTCGGCGACACGATCCCGTGTGACGGTGTCGACGAGCTTGCTGCAGGTGCCGACGTGTACGTGCAGACCGTCCTGCGCCGCGACATCGTCGAGCTGCTCCCTGGCGAGATGGCGCAGGACATCCTCGAGTACCACTCAGGAGTCATCGAGGCCGCACAGACCGCGGCCCGAGTGGGAGCCAAGCGGCTCGCCCTGACCCACATGGTTCCCGCGCCGACGCCCGATCAGTATCCGGAATGGGTCGCTCGGGCTGCCGAACACTTCGACGGCGACGTGATCATCGGCGACGACCTGACCACCATCACCATCTGAGATCACCATCATCTGAGACAGGGAGTACACATGACCGAGTTCAAGGGAACGATCGGGCGCACGCTCGCCGACTCCGAGCCGCACTTCGAGGAGCGACCGCACCCTGGTGACGGTGCCCCGAATGTGGTGTTCGTGCTGCTCGACGACACCGGGTTCGCCCAATTCGGTTGCTACGGATCCGACATCGACACTCCGAACATCGACGCTTTGGCCGGCGGCGGGGTGCAGTTCACGAACTTCCACGTGACGCCGGTGTGCTCGCCCACTCGAGCAGCGTTGTTGACCGGCCGGTCCCAGCACGAGGTGGGGATGCGGGGCCTTGCGGGCTGGATCACGGGCTTTCCGCACGCCACTGGCCACATCTCCGACGCGGCGGCGACGGTCGCGGAGGTCCTCCGTGGCGAGGGATACGCCACGTTGTGTGCCGGCAAGTGGCACCTGATGCCGGGCACGGACATCTCGGCGGCCGGGCCGTTCGATCACTGGCCGCTCGGGCGGGGGTTCGAGCGCTTCTACGGGTTCCTGCCGGGGGAGACCGATCAGTTCCACCCCGAGTTGGTGCGCGACAACACGCACATCGATCCGCCGTCGACCCCCGAGGAGGGCTACCACCTCTCCGAAGACCTGGTCGACCAGCTCTTGCTGATGATCAACGACAACAAGAGCGTGCGCCCCGACCGCCCGTTCTTCGCTTACCTGCCCTTTGGCGCGACACACGCCCCGCACCAGGCGCCCCAGGACTATCTCGACAAGTACCGGGGTCGCTACGACGAGGGTTGGGATGTGGTGCGCCAGCGCTGGTTCGAGCGCCAGGTCGAGCTTGGCGTGGTCGATCCTGATACGACGCTTGCGCCCCGCAACCCCGGCGTCGAACCGTGGGACGACCTGTCGGACAACCAGCAGCGTCTCGCCTGCCGTCTCCAGGAGGCCTTCGCTGCATTTCTCGATCACACCGACGACCAGATCGGCAGGTTCGTCGATGGGCTCCGGGCCATGGGGGAATTGGACAACACGATCCTGGTGCTGTTGTCCGACAACGGCGCCTCCCAGGAGGGAGGTGCGTCCGGCACGATGCACGAGATGAAGCACTTCCAAGGCATCAAGGAGTCGCCGGACGAAGCGATCGAGCGGATCGACGACATCGGCGGTCCCCGCAGTCACACCAACTATCCGTGGGGTTGGGCCCAATGCGGCAACTCGCCGTTCCGTTGGTACAAGACGCTCACCCACGAGGGCGGCGTGCACGTGCCGATGGTCGTGCACTGGCCCAACGGCCTCGGCGACGAACAGGCCGGGACGAAGCGGGACCAGTTCGCCTACGTGTCCGACATCGTGCCGACCATCTACGACCTGCTCGGCATCACACCCCCCGACACGTATCGGGGCGTCCAGCAGATGCCGGTGACCGGGCACTCGTTCGCGTCGGTGCTCGACGACGCCGGTGCGCCGGCGACCAACACGCTGCAGTACTTCGAGTTCGGCGGAAACCGGGCGTTGGTCGCCGAACTCGACGGCGTGTCATGGAAGGCGGTCACCCGGCACCTCCCTGGAACCGACTTCGACGACGACCGCTGGGAGCTCTACGACCTCTCGGCTGACCCATCGGAGTGCAACGACCTCGCCGAGGTTGAGCCAGACCGGCTGGCCGAGCTGATCGACCTCTGGTGGCAGGAGGCGGACCGACACGGTGTGCTGCCCCTCGACGAGCGCCGCCTCGAACTGTTCATCCCCCGGATCGGCGATCACGAGGTCCACCGGCCCGACCGTCGCTACACCTACCGGCCGCCGATGACGCCGATCCCGACCAGAACGGCCGCGTCGCTCACCGACTCCGTCGTCGACATCACCGCTCGCGTCAGCCGGGGTGCCGACGACCACGGCGTGTTGATCGCAACCGGCAACGAGAACTGCGGGGTGTCCGTCTTCGTACAGGAGGGGCGTCTCGTCGTCGACTACAACGCGTTCGGTGACCACACCGTCCTCGAGTCGAGCATCGAGGTGCCGGCCGGTGACTGCACGCTCGCGGTGCACCTCGAGCGCGACGTCTCGGCGGGCTGGGTGGAACTGTCGATCGACGGGAAGGCGTGCGGGCGAGCGGCGATCCCGCTCTACCTGTCGACGTTCACCTCGGTCGGCGCCAGCGTCGGCGAGGATCACGGCTCAGCCGTGTCGGCCCGCTACACGGCTCCCTTCGCCTTCGCCGGCACCCTCCACGACGTCACTGTCCAACTCCCGGATGGTCGCGACGCAAGCCGCGACGACGCCACGGCCAAGAGCGAGTGGGCGCGCCAGTAGCAGCGGAGCGTCTGGGGCCGCTCGTGTCGAGTGCCCGTCACGACTGGTCGACAATCGGCAACCACATCGCATCCCACCGCCAGCTCGTAGACGGACAAGCGTGCGCCCCAGGCGCCCCCGGGCACCCCACGGGGGTCATCGCCGATCGTCGACGCCGACCAGGAGGCCTACACCACTCAGCGTGGCTGTGGCACCACCCACGAGTGGTTCGAAGTTGTCCCGTAAGGACCATGGGAACTCCTCGGCGCAGGATGCCTCCGGAGCCCCTTTGCTCGGCTGCACCTCACAACCTCATGCCGAAGGACTCGTGGTTCGAGAATCGTTGCGTTCGCTCCGCTCCTCGTGGGCGTGGCGCCGCTGCATCATCCGCCCCGCTCGGGTCGTTCAAACGCCGCGGAGGCTTCTGACGATCACCAGACAGTCGCCCAGGGTCTCAAGGCCGTCTCACGAGGTCCACTCGTCGTTGTCGATATCGCAACGAGCGGCTGCGCTGTCTCTCGACGGCAGTCCCTTCTGACGAGGCTCTGCGTCTGCGCGCGCGGCGGTGAGAGCTTTCACCGCTGGTGAGTAGAGTTGCTCCGTGGCCGCCACCGACACGCCGCAGCATGTGCGCAACCGTGTTGCGTCGGTCTTCGCTGCGATGTCTGGCGCAGAGCGGGTTCTATTCGGTTCGCTGCGCCCACGCTGGGAGTACTCGGCGAGTTGTCCCCGGCGATCACCGAGGTCTCGGGGGCCTCGCACGGTCGCGATCCGATGGACGAGTTCCTCAACCGGTTCGGGGCGCAACTGAACCTCGATCCGAGTGACTCGGGCCCCGCCGCGCCGACCGAGCCGTTCGCGCTCTACGCGGTCATCCTGCGGATCCAGCTCGAGGCCCTGCTCGCAGGTCCGCCCTCGGTCAGCGATGACGAGCGTCGCCTCTCCAGCCTGTGGGAAGCCGTCCGGCGAGATCCCGGCCGCGACTGGACGGTCGAGTCGCTGGCGCGCCACCTCAGCGTGTCTCGAGCGACGCTGCACCGCCTCGTCGCGCGCCATCACGGGAGCAGTCCAGGCGCCATCGTCGAGCGCATCCGGATGGACCACGCCGCACACCTGCTCGCGCACGGCAGTTTGCCGGTGAAGGCGATCGCCTCACAGGTGGGCTACTCGACGCCGCACTCGTTCTCTGCGGCTTTCCGGCGCACCCGGGGTTGCCCGCCCTCGGAGTTCCGTGACCAGATCGCCAGGATCTCCGGCGATTGACGCAGCCAGTGGCGGACACGGGCGGTGTCCTACGAATTCGCAGGTTGGTCGACCGCCCACGAGGCTCGACAGGAGGCGCGACGGGGCTCTTCCGCCCGGCCGGCTGTCAGCGGTGCAACTGGGACTTGTCCAGTAGGGCGAGGTCGGACCGAGACCCCGGCTCGCCGGAAGCGGTTGGCGACGGTCTGCGCATCGACCACGTCCCGGTCGGCGACCTCGGCAAGGGACAGCCCGGATGCGTCCAGCTCGGCTGCCGCTCGAAGGGTGTCGTCGTCCCAGGGTGTTCAGGTGGGCGGCTGCGGTGATGCGGTAGCGGGCGGCAAGGTCATCGATGGCCGCGCCACCTTGGTAGGCCGCGATCCGGCCGTTGATGTCGCATGGGGAGCGGCGTCGCTGGGAGGGGTTTGAAAGCCGTCCCACGAGGCCCTCGCCCATCATCGGGCATCGGGACTCGCACAACACCTGGACCACTACTCGGGTCTCACGTCAGCGTTCCCTGGAAGTTCGAGCTCGTCAGGCCGTCGGGGGCCGAGCGTCACGAGTACTCGGACGTCCAGGTCGGCGAATGCGTCGACGACACGTGGCAGGACGGCCGCCTGCTGCCCGGGTGTAGGCGACGTTCTACGGGCGGTTCATCGCTGCGCCGATGGCGTGGTGCTCTCGACCCTGACCAACTCCAAGCAGGTCCTTGCGACCTGACGACCCGGAGCGGCTCCAACATCTCATCGATGTCGCGACCGCCGCGATGCCATTCGTCGAAGACCGCCGCCCCTGGTTCACGTGGGGCGGATGATGCGAGCACCCCTAGCCTGCTGTCGGCGTGAGGCGGAATGCTTCGGTGGCGATCCCGATGGCCTCGTCGATGTCGGCGTCCGTGTGCGCGGCGCTGAGGAACCAGTTGAGGACGGGGTGGAAGATCGCTCCGAGGTCAGCGGCGTGGCGGGCGAACGCCGCCTGGCGGATCGCGCCGGGATCGTTCTCGAAGCGCATCATCGGCACCGCGACCGGGCCCGAGTAGTTGATGGCGTGGCCGGTGGCGACAGCAGCTTCGAGTAGTCCGTCGCGAAGCCGTTCTCCAGCGGATGTCAGTGCAGCGAAGGCACCGTCTCGGTCGTAGACGGTGAGCGTGGCGATCGCGGCGCGCATCGGGGGCGTCTCGAACATGTAGGTCGAGGTGAACAGGTTGGCCCGGGCTGCGGTGCGCAGTTCCTCTGAGCCGAGCAGCGCGGAGATGGAGTAGCCGTTGCCCAGGCCCTTGCCGAGGGCGATGATCCGGCTGGATGCCGAGCGCGCGGTGTGAGCCGAGTGGGTGCATCCGGAAGCCATGTCGCACATCGTCGAGCAGGAGCAGTGCTCCGTCGCGTTGATGCTCCTATAGATCGTCAAGTCGATCTACGCGGCTGAAGCGGGGGCCCTGCGCTTGATGAGCTTGTCTCGGGGAGAAGCTGGTAGAGCTCGCGTGCGAGGTAGCG
>JAOUEE010000474.1 GCA_029858875.1 Acidimicrobiia bacterium | reverse complement strand
CCGACCGAACCATCCGGCCGGGGCCGGCACCACCCTCGCAGCGAGGATCACGAACACCACCGACATGGCGACCGGGAAGAGGAAGGCGAAGCCGCGGATGGCCCGTGCCAGCCAGGGGCGAGGCGCCCACTGCTCCTCGCCGAGGCCGTGCCCGCGCTTGGGCGCGTCGGCCGAGGAACCGCTGTTGGTCTCCGGCCGGATGTCGATGTCGGTGGTCATGGTCGAGGAGTGCGACTGTGGTCGCACTGTTCGATCTCGACGCGTTCTGCTGAGAGCTTGACGGCCCACCGAGGGAAAGGGCCGAACGGCCCAGAATCCCGCGGAACCGCCCGAAACTGGTGGTGCGGCGCGCCCCCAGCGGGCCATCGGGCGATCCGTTTCGGGAGCCCGCAGCGGAGGACGGTGACGCCCCCGTCAGCCTGTGAGCAGACGGTCCGCGAGGAAGTCCAACACTTGGCGCAGAGCGGCTCGTGAGGGCTGACCCGGCTGATCGATGAGGTCCTCGGTGAGCACCGAATGGGCGGCCCGGCGGTGCCCGTGGGGGTTACCCTTGGACGAATCGATCTCCACGGAGATGAAGCCGTCGCCCAACTCCTGGCGGAGGCGTTCGAACCGCTCGGTCGGCACCATGGGGTCGGCGGTGAAGCGCAACCCGAGGACGCAGGCCCCTTGGGCGACGCGGTCCTTCACGACGGTGAGGTCATCGGCGCTGATGTGGAGATCGCGCTTGCGCTTCGCTCCGATCGGGAAGGGCAGGCTGGGCTGGCTCAGCACGGGAGCCACGACCCGGTCATCCACCATCATGGCCAGCGCGAAGTTGCCGGTGAGACACATGCCGACGGCGCCGACCCCCGGGCCACCACACTGACGATGCGCATCGGCGGCCAGCGCCCGCAGCCACACGGTGACCGGGGACGGTTCGGCCAGGGCCAGGGCGTGGAAGTCCCTCGATACACACGAGCGCACGAGGCTGCCGATCGCGTAGGGACCGGTGGGCGGCTTGCCCGGCGTGCCGAACAGCACGGGCATGAAGACCGTGCAGCCCCGTTCGACCACGTGTCGGGCGAAGTCGGCCACCAGCGGGGTGATGCCGGGAATCTCCGACATCACCACCACGGCGGGGCCGGTCCCCCGCGAGTAGACGAGCCTCTTTCGACCCCCGTGGGTGAAATCCGTCTCCTCGAAGTCCTCGAGCGCGTCGTACTCGTCATCGGCCATGGCCGGCACCGTAGTCGGCGTCGCCGACTCCGGTACGGGAGGCCCATACGGCGTACAGCGGATCGCCTCTTCGCCCCGGATTGCGATGCTCGACCACGACAGGACCGAAGCCGGGGGTGGCCGCGAAGTACTGGCCGACGATGGCGCCGCGACCGGCGTCGTCGGCGCGCAGCCAGCCCCGAATGGCCTTGGTGGGGAAGCAGCGATTGGAGAAGGTGCAGACCAGGGGACCACCCGGGCGCAGCACCCGGGCCATCTCGGCGAACACGTCGAGCGGGCGCACCAGGTAGTCGACCGACACGCAACAGGTGACCGCATCGAACGACGCGTCGTCGAAGGGCACGACAGGATCGGTGTTCAGGTCGTGCACCAGCCGCTCCGTGGCAGCTCGGTTGGCGGCCAGCTCGGCCGGGTTCATCCCCAAGGCCACCAGCCGCCGTGGCGCCGGGTCGAAGTGCGAGATCCACGACGCGCAGAGATCGAGGACCTCGCCGGTGAGACCCAGCTCGCCATACAGAGCGGTGACGGCGGCGATGGCAGCGTCGTCGATGTGGGTGACCATCCGCTCGGGGCGGTAGAAGAGCGGGTCGGGCGTGGGGTCGGCCCGGGCGAAGAATCCTGGCGGGAACGGATCGCTCATCCCGGGCGACGGTACCGGCTTCACCCCGGGGCCGGGCACCCCCCGGCTACCATCACCGCCATGGCCGATCCGGTGGCGACCTGCAGCTCGTGCGGCACCAGGAACCGGGTGCCGCAGGTGTCCTCGGGCCGGCCTCGCTGCGCCGAGTGCCAGGCCGATCTGCCCTGGTTGGTCGAGGCCGGCGACGATGACTTCGAACGGGCCGTCGACACCAGGCGGCTGGTGCTGGTCGACCTCTGGGCGCCGTGGTGCGGACCATGTCGGATGGTGGCTCCCATCCTCGAGATCATGGCCGCCGAGTTCGCCGGTCGGCTGAAGGTGGTGAAGGTCAACGTCGACGAGTCACCTCGGACAGCGCAGCGCTACCAGGCCATGAGCATCCCCATGCTCCTGTTCCTGCGCGACGGCGACCTGGTCGACACGATCGTGGGCGCCCAGCCCGAGCCGACCATGCGCCAGGCCGTGCTGGCCCATCTCTGACCGGCCGACGTCGAGCCGTCCCGGCGCCGGGCGGCACTAGGTTGCGGCGATGACCAGACCGTTTCGGTTCAGCGTGCAGGCGTCGGTGGTGACCGATCCGGTGGCCTTTCGCGAGCTGGCCGTCAAGGCCGAGGACCTGG
>JAOUEE010000122.1 GCA_029858875.1 Acidimicrobiia bacterium | reverse complement strand
ACCGAGATGCTCGAGTACGCCACCGCCTTCGACGGGCCGTCGATGGCCCTGCTGATCGACCATGACGACGGCGAGCGGGAGTACGCCTACGAGAGCGTCGCCGGAACCCTCGATCGAGCCGAACCGATCCTGGAAACGGCCGGCCGCCTGGGGTGGACCGTGGTCAGCATGAGACGCGATTGGTCCACCGTCTTCGCCACCTGAGACGCGTCACGTCGGGTCCGACGGAGCGTCCGGCGCTCACCGGTCGTGCACCTGCTCCCGGGCGTCGTCGAACAGCTGCTGGATGGTTGTCCGCATCTCCTCGGTGAAGGCCCTCACCTGTTTGCGGGGCGCCCGACCATTCACCAGCTCGGGCGGGGTCAGTGGCTCCCCCACCACGACGATCACCTTGCGGGGTCGTGGGACCTTGGCGCCCAAGGGCAGCGCTCGGGCTGATCCGCCGACCCCCACCGGTACCACCGGCACCTGCGTCCGGCTGGCGACGAAGGCGGGGCCGTCGTGCATGTCCTCGGCCTCCACCACCTCGCCCTCCCGACGAGTGCCCTCGGGGAACATCACCAGCGGTTCACCCCGCTCGAGCACCTCTTGGGCGGCCCGCAACGCATCGCGGTCGACCGACCCCCGCTGCACCGGAAAGCCACCCATGGCGGTGAGGAAGAAGGCCATGAACCGGGAGCCGTCCCACATCGCCTCCTTGCCCATGTAGCGGATCACGCGGGGGGTCACCGCCGAGACCAGTGGCGTATCGATGAACGAGCGGTGCACCGGCGCCAGGATGAAGGGGCCGGTCGCCGGGATGTTCTCCTTGCCCCGAACCTCGAGCCGGAAGTACAGACGCATCAGCCCTTCGAGCAGGGTGCGCAACAGCTTGAAGACAGCTCGCTGCACACGCGTCATCTCGCCACCCATGCGCCGCGGCGCGGGCTTCGGCGGTGACGTCATCGCAGGGCAGCCTCGACCGCATCGACCACCTGGTCGACCGTGAGTCCGGTCGTGTCGATCAGCACGGCGTCGTCGGCCTCCGTCAGGGGACTGTCGGCTCGGCCCTGATCGTAGGCATCACGGCGGGCGATGTCGGCGGCCACCGTCTCGTAATCGAGATCGCTCACCTCCTTGGCGCGACGGGCGGCGCGCACCTCGGGCGAGGCGGTGAGATACACCTTCAGGCGGGCATCCGGGAACACGACGGTGCCGATGTCGCGCCCCTCCAGCACCCCGCCACCCCGTCGATGAGCCCACTCCCGTTGCCGACTGCGCAGCTCCTTGCGCACACCGGGGTTGGCGGCCACCACCGACACGGCACGGGTCACCTCGGGTCCCCGGATCTCGGTGGTGGCATCCACGCCGTCCACGTGCACCCCGTCGGATCCCACCGACAGGTCCAGTTCGCACGCCATGGCGGCCACGTCCTCCACATCGGCGGGGTCGATGCCGTGACGAATGACCGCGAAGGTGACCGCCCGGTACATGGCGCCCGTATCGAGATACTCGAGCCCCAGACGATCGGCCACGGCCCGGGCGACGGTCGACTTCCCCGAGCCGGCGGGCCCGTCGATGGCGATCACGGTGATGTCGCTTTCGCGCAACCCTTCGTCCTCCCGGTATCCGTCATTCGAATCGGTGTGATCCGGCCGAGAACGTAGCCGGTCGAGTACGTCGAAGTACGCGGGAAAGGTCTTGCTCACGCAGTCGGGATCGGAGATCTCCACGGCCGGGCCCCGCAGCCCCAACAACGAGAAGGCCATGGCGATGCGATGATCGTCGTGGCTGTCGACCACACCCTCGTGGTGGGTGCCACCGTGCACCACCAGACCGTCAGCGGTCTGCTCGGCCGAGATCCCCACGGCGGCCAGCCCCGCGATGGGCACGGCGATCCGGTCGCTCTCCTTGCCCCGGACGAAGCCGATGCCTCTGATGGTCGTCGAGCCCGACGCCGTGGCCGCCACCACCGCCAACGTCGGAGCGGTGTCGGACAAGTCTCGGAGGTCGACGTCGACACCCCGGAGCGAACCACCCTGAACGGTGAGCCCCACGTCGGAGGACTCGACCTGCGCGCCCATCGACTGGAGCACATCCACGAAGCCGATGTCGCCCTGGATGCTCTGGCGATGCAAGCCGCGTACGGTCACCGATCCACCGGTGACCGCGGCCGCGCCGAAGAAGTACGACGCCGCCGAGGCATCGGGCTCGATGCTGTAGCGACGACCGTGGTAGCCGCCGGGGTGCACGCAATAGACACCGTCGACCAGTTCGACCGAGGCACCGAAGTCCTTCATGATCCCCACCGTCATGTCCAGATAGGGCCGGGAGACCACGCCTCCCTCGAGGCGGAGCTCCAGCCCGTCGGACAGCAGCGGGCCCACCATCAGCAGGGCCGAAGCGAACTGGGAGGTCCGGCCGGCGGCCAGCGCGACCGTACCGCCGACCACGGCCTCGCCCACCTCTACCGCCATCGGTAGCCGCCCTTCGGTGGCATCCACCTCGGCGCCGAGACCGACGAGGGCGTCGACCAGGTCGGCCATCGGCCGGGCCCGCAGCTGGGCATCACCGTCCAGTTCGTACCGACCCCGGCCGGCCAGGACGGCGGCGGCGATGAACCGGCCGGTCGTTCCCGATTGACGGGCGAAGAGAGACCGAGGCCCGGGCGCCACCCGGCCGGCCACGCCACCGACGAGGATCGTGCGGCTGGGCGCGTCCACATCCACGCCGGCCCCCAGAGATCGGACGCAGTCGGTCATGGCTGCGGTGTCCTCGGCCAGCAGCACTCCCGTGAGGTGGGAATCGCCCTCGGCCAAGGCCGCAATGAGCAGCGCCCGGTTGGTGATGCTCTTCGAGCCGGGCACATCGACCACGTGCGCCGGTGGCTGCTGGAGGGGCTCGACCCTCCGGCGGCGAGTGGTCATGACAGGGCCCGTGCCCGCGGTCGATACCGGAAACGGCGAAGCACGTCCACGAACTCCTCGGCCGCCTCGGCCTCGACCACCAGGATCAACACGCCACGGTCCCCCTCGCTGCCGTGGGCGATCTCGATGTCGTACACGTTGACGTCGGCGTCGCCGGCGATCTCGACCACCCGAGCCAGCTCTCCCGGACGATCGGGGATGGCCAGGCGCACCTCGCAGAGCTCTTCGGGATGCACCCCCCGGGCCGGCAGGTTGGTGCGGGCCGTCCGAGCCAGTTCCAGGCCGCTGGTGAGGCCGGCCCGGTCACCGTTGGCCACCTCGCCGCGGACCCGCTGCAGTCGCAGGATCAGCTCGTCGAGCACTGCGGTGATGGCATCGCTGTTGGCCACGCAGATGTCGGGCCAGATACCCGGGTGACCCGCCGCGATGCGGGTCATGTCCCGAAAGCCGCCGGCGGCCAGTCGCAGCAGGGTCCCCTGCTCGACCGATCGATCAGCGGCGAGGGTCATGAGGGTGGCGGCGGTCAGGTGCGGAACATGACTCACCACCGCTACGAGTTCGTCGTGGCGCTCCGGCGTGAGCACCACCACCTCGGCCCCCAGGTCGGCGATCACCGATCGCACGGCGGAGAAGGCCCGTTCGTCGGCGGTGGCCGACGTGGGGCACAGCACCCACAGCGCACCGTCGAAGAGGTCGGCGCTGGCCGCGTCGACCCCTGCGAGCTCCGAACCGGCCATGGGGTGGCCGGCCACGAAGCGACGGTCACGAACCGCGGCGGACACCACCGTCTTGACGCTGCCGACATCGGTGACCAGCCCGCTGGTGTGGGTCAGGGCCTCGTGGATGGCCGGAACCGAGACGCCCACGGGAGTGGCGACGAAGGTGATCTCCGCATCGGCGTCGAGACCGACCTGGTGTGCCGCGCCCAGTTCCACCGCCCGATCGGCGCGCGATGGATCGGCATCCTGGGCCGACACGGTCCAGCCCCGCTGGGCCAGGGCCAATCCGATGGATCCGCCGATGAGGCCGGTGCCGATGACATTGGCGCGGCGAGGGAGGTTGGGGCCGTCGGGCACGAGGAAGCAGGTTATCGCTGTGGTCGGCTCGGCCCGGCCCCGTTTCGGCTATTGCTGCTCGTGGCTGCGATGGCCTCCTCCAGCTGACGCACCTCGTCCAGCGACAGCCGCCGCCACTCGCCGGGGGCCAGTGTGCGGTCGTGCAACGGACCGATTCGGCTGCGCACCAGCCGGCGAACGGGGTGCCCCACCGCTTCACACATGCGCCGGACCTGCCGGTTGCGCCCCTCGTGGATCACGATCCGCAACACGTCGGGTTCGATGGCGGCCACGGTGGCGGGAGCGGTCACCCCGTCATCGAGCTCGACCCCCTGACGCAGCGCACGGAGGGCGCCGCGTCCGGGCCGGCCCTCGACGTGGGCGAGGTACTCCTTCTCGACACCGAAGGACGGGTGGGTCAGCCGATGGGTCAGCTCTCCGTCGTTGGTGAGCACCAGCAGACCCTCGGTCTCGAAATCGAGGCGTCCGACCGGAAACACCCGTGGCTCATCGGGCACCAGCTGCACGACGGTGGGTCGGCCCTGCGGATCAGCAGCGGTGGTGACCACGCCCGCAGGCTTGTTGAGCAGATAGTGCACCAGGTCGGGACGGACCGGCACCGGAACACCGTCGATCTCCACGCGGTCGGTGGTGTCGTGGATGCGCTGCCCGAGCCGGGCCGGCGCGCCGTTGACCAGCACTCGACCGTCGGCGATGAGGTCCTCACAATGGCGGCGAGAACCCACCCCGAGGCGGGCCAGGACCTTCTGGAGCCGCTCCCCCTCCGGCGAGCTCATCGCCCGGCCGTGCTCAGCCGTCGCGCCCGGCCCGAGGAGGCAGCTCGATGATCACCGCGTCGGCCTGACCTGGGTGACGCTGGGCGTCGGCGTCGGCCGAGCGCGGCTCGGCCTCCGAGGCCGGGGGCTCGGCGGCACCGGACGCGGTCAGATCGATGGCTTCGCCATCACCGGCCGCCACGGCCGGTTCGCCGCCGTCGGCCGGGCCGAGCGGGGCCTCGTCGTCGAGCCGCAGCCCGGCCTCGAGCTGCTCCACCACTTCGGGACCGGGCACGAAGCCACCGAGCGCAGGCAGGTCGTCGAGTGAATCGATCCCCACCTTCTCGAGGAAGAGCTGGGTGGTACCGAACAACACCGCCTGGCCCGGCCCCGGATCCCGGGCGATCTCGGCGATGTAGCCGCGCTGATCGAGCGTGCGCATCACGGCATCGACGTTGACCCCGCGGATCGCCGCCACCTGGGCCCGTGAGATCGGTTGCTTGTACGCCACGATGGCCAAGGTCTCGAGCGCAGCGGCCGAGAGACGGCTGGACTGGCCGTCGAGGACGTAGCGCTCGACGTAGGCGGCCTGGTCGACGTGGCTCTGATAGCGGTAGCCCCCGGCCACCCGCACCAGCACGAAGCCCCGACCCTGCTCTTCGTAGCCGCGAGTCAGCGCGTTGCAGTGCGCTTCGATCAGCTCCTCGCCCACCTCGCACAGCTGGGCCAACAGGCCCGGCGGCACCGGATCCTCGGCCACCATGACGACGGCTTCGATGGCCCGACCGACGTCGGGGTCGAGCTCGCTGTCGTCGACCGGCACGTCCAGGGTGGGTGGTGGGGTCTGGGTCATCTCATCCTTCGTATCCATCGATCTCGAACCCGCCCGTGGCGTCGGCATCGCCGGTCCAGCGGATGACGATCTCACCGAACGTGCGCACCTGCTCGAGATCGACCAGGTTCTGTTTGAACAGCTCGAGCACGGCGAGGAACCGCACCACCACCTCGATGCGATCGACCAGGCCCTCGGTGAGGGCCCGGAACCCGATACGCCCCACCCGCGGAAGCTCGTCGAGCAGCTCGACCACCGCATCCTGCACGGTGACGGTGATGGGATTCACGTGGAAGAGGTCGACGCGGGGCTCGGGTCGAGGGGCCATGGCCCGGACGTAGGCGTCGCGCACGTCCAGGGCGGTCACGTCGGTCAACAGATCAGGAGCCAGCCCGATGAACGCCTCGTCGAGGCCGGCCCGTCGGGCGTAGGACCGCTCGGCGTCGACGCTCAGCCGGCGCAGGGCGCCCGCCGCGTCCTTGAACGTCTTGCACTCGAGCAACTTGGCCAGCAGCAGGTCACGCTGTTCCCACAGCCCGAACTCGTCCTCGAGCTCGAACTCGCGGTCGTCGGGCAACAACCGGCGGGTCTTGAGCTCGACCAGGGTGGCGGCGATCAGCAGGAACTCGGTGGCCACATCGAGATCGCACATGTCCATGCGCTCGAGCTCACCCAGGTACGCATCGACGATGTCGACGAGCGAGATCTCGTACAGCTCCACCTCATCGGCCAAGATGAGCTGGAGCAGCAGGTCGAAGGGACCCTGGTACACGTCCGTCTGGACCTCATAGGCCATGGCCGCACCCTATTGCGCCGATCCGGTCGCGCCGTACATGGTCTGCGCCCGGATCGGCGGCGTGGGGCCGCTAGCTTCGGACCCATGCGGGCACTGTGCTGGTTCCGACGCGACCTCCGACTCGAGGACAACCCGGCGTGGGCCCGCGCCACCGGTGTGGGCGACGAGGTGGCGGCACTCTACGTGCTCGATCCGGCGCTGTTCGATCGCGTCAGCGACCGACGCCGCGACCTGTTGCTCGCCCATCTGGCTGCGCTCGACCGGACGCTCGGTGGTCGGCTGACGCTGTTGCGAGGAGACCCTCGCGCCGTGGTGCCCCGGTTCGTCGCCGACCATGACATCGCCCACGTCACCTGGAACGCCGATGTCAGCGCGTACGCCCAGGATCGAGATCGCGTCGTCACCGATGCGCTGGCGGTTCCCGTCGAACCGCTCTGGGGCACGCTGGTACAACCGCCCGGCACGGTGCTCACGGCCAAGGGAGGTCTCTCACGGGTGTTCACCCCGTTTCACCGGGCCTGGCAGCGGGTGCCCCACGAGGTCTGGCCCACCGCCGGCCCGGCCACGCTGGTTGCCATCGCCGGTGATCCCCTTCCCGACCCGGCCCGGGAGCCCGCCATGACGCCGGGTGAGGACGGCGCCCACGAGCGGCTGGACCAGTGGCTGGACCGGGTCGATGCGTACGTGCACGACCGCGACCTGCCCGGCCGACCGGGCACGTCACACCTCTCAGCCGACCTCCGCTTCGGCACGATCAGCCCCCGGCTCGTGCTCGACCGGGTCGGCGACCACACCGACGGCCGGGCCGCCTTCTGCCGTCAGTTGGCCTGGCGGGACTGGTACGCCCACACCACCTTGGCCCGGCCCGACATCACCGAGCGAGCCATGCGCCCCGAGTACGACGCCATCGAATGGCGTCACGACCCGGTCGGCGTCGAGGCCTGGCAGACGGGCCGTACCGGGTTCCCGATCGTCGATGCCGGCATGCGCGAGCTGCTCGCCACCGGTTTCATGCACAACCGCGTCCGTATGTTGGTGGCCTCGTTCCTGGTCAAGGACCTGCTCGTCGACTGGCGAATCGGCGAGCGGTTTTTCCGCCACCACCTGCTCGATGGTGATGTGGCCCAGAACGCCGGGAACTGGCAGTGGGTGGCCGGCACCGGGCCCGATGCGGCTCCCTACTTCCGGGTGTTCAACCCCACCACACAGAGCGAACGATTCGATCCCGACGGGACGTACATCCGCCGTTGGCTCCCCGAGTTGGAGGGGCTCGACCGGCGGTCCATCCACCAACCGAGCCGACTCGGGCCACTGGAGCTGGCCGCCGCCGGCGTCACCCTGGGCCAGGACTATCCGGAGCCGATCGTCGATCATGGCTTCGCCCGGGAGCGGACCCTGGCGGCCTACAAGGCAGCCAAATCGGCTTCGTGAACCGACACCACCGGTAGCCTCTGGCGATGGCACGGGTCTTCTCGGGCATCCAGCCCACTGGCGAACTGCATCTGGGCAACCTGCTGGGCGCCCTCCAGAACTGGGTCCAGTTCCAGGATCGGCATCAGTGCGTGTACTGCGTGGTCGATCTGCACGCCCTCACCATCCCGAAGGAACCCGGCGAGGTGGGCGCCAACACCGTCGCACTGACCCAACTGCTGGTGGCCACGGGCGTCGACCCCGACCGCTGCACCCTCTTCGTGCAGAGCCACCTGCACCAGCACAACGAACTGGGCTGGCTGCTGGAATGCAACGTGTCCTACGGCGAGCTGTCCCGCATGGTCCAGTTCAAGGACAAGTCCGAACAGAGGGACTTCGTCTCGGCCGGCCTGTTCACCTATCCCGCGCTGCAGGCGGCCGACATCATCGGGTACGACACCGACCTCGTCCCCGTCGGCGAGGATCAGCGCCAGCACATCGAGATCACCCGCGACATCGCCGAGCGTTTCAACAGCCGGTACGGCCAGACCTTCGTGGTTCCCGAGGCGTTCATCCCGCCCACCGGTGCTCGCGTGATGGACCTCCAGCACCCCGAGAACAAGATGTCCAAGTCGGCCGATTCACCGCAGGGCACCATCGGCATGCTCGACGACCTGAAGACGGTGGAGAAGAAGATCAAGCGAGCGGTCACCGACAACGACGCCGAGGTCCGCTACGACCCGTCGGCCAAGCCCGGGGTGTCGAACCTGCTGTCCATCCTCGGTGCGGCCACCGGCGCCGACCCGGCGGCGCTGGCCGACCGGTACGAGCAGTACGGGCCACTGAAGACCGACACGGCCGCCGCCGTGTGTGACCTGTTGTCACCCATTCAGGCCCGCTACCACGAGCTGGCCGCCGACCCCGCCGCCACCACCGACATCCTCCGCCTCGGCGCCGCCAAGGCACGGGTCGTCATCGACCCGGTGCTGGACCGAGCCCGCACGAACATCGGCCTCACCCCCGCCTGACCCCTGCACCTCCGGGCCTGGGTGGGCGCGACCGACGGCTCGACGAGACACGGCCAGTTCACCGCGGCTCGGAGCGCTGGGACGGGACAGAAACGGTCAGTCGTCGTCGGCCAGGTACAGCACCTCGGCAACGGCCGGGTCCAGCGTCCACTGCTCCCGGGGCAGATGGTGCTCGCGGGCCCAGGCCACCACCAGCTCGTCGCTGCCGGCCATGGCCAGGAGATCGGCGCCGATCTGCGGGTGCTGCAGATACAACCCGATGCGACGGGTCAGCCCGGATCCCCGCACCCACAGCTCGGCCGTTTCGCGCCCGGCGACCGCCGCCGACAGGGTGGCGGCCACGCGGGTGTAGGTCCGCAGGCCGCTCTGCACCTTGCCCACGTCGTGCAGCAGCGCCGCGGCCAGCACCGGTGTGGTGGCGTCGGAGCCGAGCGCCGCCTCCACACGACGGGTCACCGCCACCGAGTGCCGTCGATCAGGACCGTAGAGGCGACCCCACAACGCTCGTTCCTCGGCCGAGAGCACCCCATCGACCCACTCCTGATCCGATGGTCGGGGTCCGCCCGGGCGGAGCGATCCGAAGAACCGGCGGGTGAGATGCCACGCTCCGCCCATGTTCAGTCCTCCCGGGCCCGTGGATGGGCGTTGCGGTAGACCTGCTTGAGCCGCTCGGTGGACACCGAGGTGTACACCTGCGTGGTGGTGATCGAGGCGTGACCCAGCAATTCCTGGACGCTACGCACATCGGCACCGTGATCCAGCATGTGCGTGGCGCACGAGTGGCGCAGGACGTGGGGGCTCAGCTTGGAGGCCAGACCGACGGCCGCCGCATGGCGCTTGAGCACTCCCCAGGCACCCTGCCGGCTCAGCCGTCCACCACGGTTGTTGAGAAAGAGCGCCTCGGCGTCATCGCGACTGGCCCACCGCTCGGGTTCGAGCGCGCCTCGACCGGCTGGCGCCAGCCACTCGACGAGGGCCACCACGGCCAGCCGACCGACCGGAACGATCCGCTCCTTGGAGCCCTTGCCGAGCACCCGGAGCAGGCCAGCCGACAGATCCAGGTCACCGAGCGAGGCGCCGACCAGTTCCGAGATACGAACGCCGGTGCCGTACAGGACCTCGACCATGGCTCGGTCACGTCGGGCCTTGGGATCGTCGCCCTCGATGGCATCGAGCAGCATTCCCACCTCGCGTTCGCTGAGTGGTTTGGGCAGGCCCCGACCGGGACGGGGTGGTTCGGCGTCGGCCGAGGGATCCGTGGTGGTGAAGCCCTCGGCCAGCAGGAACCGGTGCAGTCCCCGCACCGACACCAACATCCGGGTTCGTGACGCCTCCGCCAGCCCTTCGGCTTCGAGCGCACGCTGGA
>JAOUEE010000121.1 GCA_029858875.1 Acidimicrobiia bacterium | reverse complement strand
ACGCGACGACATCCATGTCGTGCAGCATAGTGAGACGAATTCACATGTGTTAGCCCGGATCCCCTATTCACTCGGCGACGGAATCGCAGGATCCTGGACCCATGACCAACAACACTGAAACCACCACCGAGACCACCACCGTTCCCGGGCCCACCGCCGGCAAAGAAGATCGGCAGGCGCGCATCATCGCCAAGGCGCTGCGCAAGAAGACGTTCGCCACGCTGGCGACGGTGTCGCCGAAGGGCCGCAGCCATTCCGCCGGGGTCGTCTACGACTTCGTCGACGGGGCGCTGTGGATCCACACCATGCGCGACGGTCGCAAGGGCCGCAACGTCGCCCACAACCGGCACGTCGGGGTGTGCGTCCCGTACCGCCGGCTGCCGGTCGGCCCGCCGTACACACTCCACTTCCAGGGCGTTGCCGAGCTCATTCCGCTCGACGAGCCCGAGGCGATCCGCCGCTACGAGGCCGGTCGTCTCGACTCGATCAGCGGCCATGGCGCGATGGAGATCGACGGAGCATGCTTCGTCCGCATCTTGCCGACGGGGACGATCCACAGCTTCGGCCCCGGGGTGCCCGTCCTCGACCTGGCCCGCAACCCGCTCGAGACCGGCGCCCGTTCGGCACCGGCCGCCGCGGTTCTCGCCCACACCTGACCGCCGATCGATCGCGAAGGGAAGGTCCGATGGAAACCACCACCCGCTCGGCGCTCCTCATCTACACAGTCGTCGCCGCCGGCATCAACAGCGGCGCCTTCTTCGTCTTCTCCAACTTCGTCATGGCCTCGCTGGGCCGGCTCGCTCCCGCCGAGGGCGCGCAGGCGATGCAGGAGATCAACCGTGGCGCGGCGAACCCCCTCTTCATGGCCACGCTCATCGGCGGTGGCGTGACCGGCGCCGTGCTGGCCGCCACCGCCGCCGGCGACCCCGGGGCCGGCTGGCAGGTCGCCGGCGGACTGCTGTCGCTGGCCACGGCGCTGATGACGATGACGTTCCACGTGCCCCGCAACAATCGGCTGGACCGGGTCGACGCCGACTCGGCCGAGGGGCAGGCGGTGTGGGCCGGCTACCTCGTCAGCTGGACGCGCGGCAACCACGTGCGGACCGTCACCGCAGCGCTCAGCGTCGTCTGCCTGCTGCTGGCCGCGGCCTCGTGAACCGACTCCACACCGCACCGTGTACTAACGCTTGTGTCGGAGGGGGACTTCAACTTCTCCTGGGCCGGTTTCGATGTGTGGTGGCTCCTCTAGGAATCCGCGTGTTTCCAGGCCTTTCGGGTGGTTGGCGTTCCGGGGACTCGCGTCGATTCGCGAGCAGTCCTCGCCGCGATCGCAGATCTCCAGCCCGAGGCTGATGCACCGGACCGAGCGCTGGTGGCACCGGTCCAACGCCTCGCCGCCATCGAAAAGCTCGCACCTACAGATGAGCCGATACCGATCCGTCGTCCCCTCACCCCGCTGCGCGACACGGTATTGATGACCAGCGCCCGGGATCAGCCGGCCGTCGGCCGCGAGATCGAGGCCGAGGTCGACTCGGCCGACCGCATCGACCATGTCCTTGCGTTCATCCGATGGACCGGAATCCGCGAGCTACTCCCCCACCTCGGCCGCCATGTCGAAGCTGGCAAGCCGCTACGGATCATCTTGCCACATGTCTTGCGGATGATCGGGCTCGGCCGCTGGCTCTATCGGCGGGTGGCGACGGGCGTCTGGCAGCTGACGAAGACGTAGTCGTTTGTCCCAACCGGCGGCTGAGGCCGCACGAGACGGGCTTCAGTCAAAGTCGGCTACTCCAGCTGCGAAATCTGGTCAACGTCATAGGCTCCGCTCGCTTGCCAAACTCGATGCTCGACAGTCCTGCAAAACACAGAACTCGTTGCCCTCAGGATCGGCCAAGACCACCCACGAAACGTCGCCTTGCCCAACGTCAACACGAGAAGCTCCGAGCGCAATCAGTCGCTCGACCTCGGCAGCCTGATCGTCAGGACGAAGATCGATATGGAGACGATTTTTAGTCTCCTTTGCGTCGTGGACGGCCAAGAACAAGATCCCCGGAAACCGATCTGGTTGAGGCTGGATCTCAAAGACGGGCGAGGCGTCGTCGACGACAACCCACCCGAGCGCGTCGCACCACCACCGACCCAGCGCGGCAGGGTCACGCGCAGCGATCACGACTTGCTCCCACTCAAGGCCCATTGCATTACGCTAGCGCGGGCTCAATGGTTCTTGGGCAAAAAGCAACTTCATGCACTTCGCAGCACGGAGAGACCGGCCCACTTGCAAGACCTCCACTCGAACCGCAACTAACAATCGATGTACCGAGCCCGGAACTGCTGAGCTTGACATGCCTTCAAGATCGGCACGCATATGACTCAACATGTAGTCCGCTGCGCCGTGGTCCTGCATCCGCTTGCCGGTCTGCTTCTATCGAAACGACTCGGCTGCGCCAGCCCGGATTCTGACGATCTGCATTCCAGGCGGGTTCGAGGCCGAGTTGGGGCCAATCGTTGACTGGTCCGCGAACAACCCGTGAACCCGCACTAGTCAGCGCCGCGCATTCACGGCGGTCACGAAACGCTGACCTCCGTATTCAAGATATCGAACACTTGTTGGAGTGTCGGAGGGGCGAGTTTAACCCAAAGTCGTGATGGCCTCGGGCGGCCACCGTGGGAGTGATGAAATGATGGTGGGGTGGCGGCTGGGGCGTGGTCGCCGCGTGTACTTGGAGCTTCGAGCCCGTCCAAAGTCTGGTGCGAGGTCCGAGGGACCGGGGAGTGTCGCTTCGAGCACGAACCCCAGAATCTGAATCTTCCTGGTCTCCCCTCGGCGGCCACACCCCCGACAACAACAACAAGGAGGTGATGGTGTGAGACGGATACGAAACCGGGTCGCCGGTCTCGATGTGCATCGAGATTCGGTCACCGGATGTGTCGAGTGCTTCGACGGAGTCGATGTCGAGGTAACCAAGCAGCGGTTCTCAACCACGGCCAGAGGTATCAGGGAGCTGGCCGACTGGTTGGCGACCTTCGAGGTCGAGCTGGTGGTGATGGAAGCCACCGGCGTCTACTGGAAACCCGTGTACTACGGCCTCGAGGATCTCTTCGACGAGGTGTGGCTGGTGAACGCCCATCATGTGAAGAACGTGCCGGGCCGCAAGACCGACATGTCCGACGCCCAATGGCTCGCGGATGCGGCCGCTCATGGGATGGTCCGGCCCTCGATGGTGCCGCCACCGGAGATCCGGGCGTTGCGGGAGCTGACCCGCTATCGCCGAACCCAGGTGCAGGCCCGCGGTGTCGAGATCCAACGCCTCGAGAAACTGCTCCAAGACGCCGGGATCAAACTCACCTCGGTCGCCTCGAAGGTATGGTCGAAGTCGTCCAGGGCGATGATCGAGATGTTGATCTCCGGCCACGCCGACCCGGCGGCTCTCGCCGAGTTGGCCAAGGGTCGGATGCGATCGAAGATCCCGGCGTTGACCGAAGCGCTGGAGTCCCGTTGGCAGCCTCACCACACCGTTGTGGCCCGCCGGATCCTGGCCCACATCGACTTCCTCGACAGCACCATCGTCGAGCTCAGCGACGAGATCGTGGAGCGTCTCCGCCCTTTTGACGCGCTCGTACAGCTGTGGACCACGATCCCCGGCGTCAGCACGCTGACCGCCCAGATCATGGTCGCCGAGATCGCCGTCGACATGGGTCGCTTCCCCACCGCCGCGCACCTCGCCTCATGGGCCGGCGTCGCACCCGCGTCCTACGAATCGGCCGGCAAACGACGACCCGCCGGCACACGACACGGAAGCCGACACCTCCGCCAAGCCCTGGTCGAAGCGGCCCGCGCCGCATCACGAACCAAAGGCACCTTCCTGTCAGCCCGCTACAGCCGCATCACCCGCCGACGAGGACCCAACAAAGCCGCCGTCGCCATCGCCCACGCCATCCTCGTGTCGGCCTGGCACATGGCCGTCACCGGCGAGACCTACACCGACCTCGGCGACGACTTCTACACCAAGCGACGCCACCCCGCCCGACGCGTTAACCACCACATCCACCAACTCGAATCCGCCGGCTACACCGTCACCCTCACCCCAGCCGCCTGAACCCAACCACTCCCGACGCCTCGGGGCTACGCCCCGACCACCAACCTGCGCGCCCCACGCCAACAAGTGAAGAACTCATTTCACCCCAGTACACGCGCCCTCTGGACCGCCGAACTGGTCGCCGCCTGACACAAAACGCCTGGTCACAGTCTCAACACCGAGTTCCAGGCACCCACACCCCAGATCGCCGCGAGCCGCGACGCCCTTGATCGCAGATCGTCGCACCACTGAACATCCGCTACCTCGCGAGCGGCTCCGTCGCGTCGATCACCGGGGCGAAGAGGTCGTCGCTGCGCTCATCACCGACAAGACCCGTGCTCATCAGGGGCCCGCCGTCAGGAACCGACGACGCCGCCGTCCTTTCGGGTGATGACCACAGTGCTGTCCCTCGGGGGCAGCGACGGGTCGAAGTCGGGGAATCGGGTCACCGCCGAATCACCGTTACCCGGGTGCTGCACGTTGATGAACATGGTCCGCTGGTCGGGCGTCACCGCGATACCGGTGATCTCGCACCCCTCGACTCCACCGAAGAGGCGTCGGATCTCGCCAGTCGCAGAACTGGCAACCAACATCTGATCGTTGGCCCCCGTCGGCTGTGCCCCGTCGGTCTGGATGAACAGGCGTCCGGAGGGATCGGCCCACAGACCGTCGGCCGAACCGAAGTCATGTCCGGTCCCCACCGTGTCGTCGGCGAAGACGAAGATGTCCCATTCGAAGCTGGTGCCAACGTGACGATCAGAGTCGGTCCAACGGATGATGTGCCCGTTGGGGTTGGGGGCCTGCGGATTGGCGGGGTTGGGCTCGGTCCGCTGGGTGTTGTTGGTGAGTGTGCAGTAGACGGTGCCGTCGGGGGCGACCGTCGTCCACTCCGGGCGGTCCATTGGCGTGGCGCCAGCGAGATCGGCCGCGATCCGGGCGTTCACCAGCACCTCGTCCTCCGAGCTGAACCCTGCGGCAACCGCCGGGTTGTTCAGGCTCAGCTCGACCCAGTGGCCGGTGCCGTCCTCGTCGAACCGGGCGGCGTAGAGGACGCCGTGATCGAGCGGCGACATCCCCCGGGCCAGCATCGACCGGTGGTTGCGGTCCGACACGAACTTGTAGATGTAGTCGAAGCGCTGATCATCGCCCATGTAGGCCACGGCCCGACCACCACGGCCGATCGTCAGGGCGCAGCCCTCGTGCTTGGCCCGCCCGAGGGCCGTCCGCTTCACAGGCGGGGTGTCGGGGTCGCGCGGGTCGTACTCCACGATCCAACCGAACCGGTTGGCCTCGTTCACATAGTCCGCGCTGGCGAGATCGAAGCGAGGATCGAATCCGTGCCAGGCATAGCCGAAACCGGCATTGGTGAACCCGTACCGGGCCTGCTCGGCGCTGGCAGTCCAGCCACCTGTCGAGCCGAAGTAGCCGTTGAAGTTTTCCTCGCACGTCAAATAGGTACCCCACGGGGTGTAACCGTTGGCACAGTTGTTCAGCGTGCCGGCGGGAGCGTTGCCGGCCGGGTTTTCCAGCAAGGCGGACCCGGCCGCCGGCCCCGAGAACGTGACCGGGGTGTTGACGGTGATCCGCCGGTTGGCTGCGTCGTCGACCACCTCCCAGACGCCGCGCTGGTCTCGGCCAATCTTGACTACGCTGTTGCCGTGTGCGGCCTGCATGATCCGCACATCTTCGACCGTCTCCGGTACGGGCTTGTCGAGCACGTGCGTGGTCCGACCGAACTCGTGGTTGATGCACAACCAGCCGGAGTCGCTGGAACCGTTCTCGGCGAAGAACCACATGCCGTCGTGGCCGATGCCGATCTGGGCCTCCTGATCGGCCGACGAAGTGACCGGCCAGGAAAACGCGGGACCGGAGCTGTTGATCGGCGTGCCCCACGGGATCAGAGTCGAGAATTCGTAGTCGGGCGAGATGGCCGGCCGGTCGCCGAAGTGGAGCGGGATCGATTCGAAGTCCATCAGCGCCTGCCGATGACGTGGCCGGGAAGGGCTGGAGCGCGGTAAGGCACCTGCTGGCCCGGCAGCGAGGAAGGTCGCTGCGGTTGCCAACGAGCCACCCAGCACCGCACGCCTGCCGTAGCGACGTGCGACGACGTCCTCGAAGGCATTCCGCGGGTTCGGGTTCGCGATCCCGTCATCAGAGAACTCGCTCATGGTCCACCCTTTTCTCGCGTCCTGCCGCTGGGCCGCCAACCTACTTCGACCGCTCTGTTGCGACCAAAAGGTCTCGTCGAGGTGGCCGATGACCTTGTTCGCCACTGGCAGTCACGACGTTGTGGCGCGGGCCCGCAAGAGCTAGTCAGGCCTGGTTGGGGTCGTCCGATTGGCGTGCAACGATGGGGCCATGGATGCCGGCGACGCCAAGATCAACGAAGCCACCGCCGCCATCGCCAGGCTGCTCCGATCCTGACCGAGCCACTCGGCGACAACAGCGCAGCGCTCCCAACTTGAGCGAGCAAAACTGAACAAGACCCGGCCGTAGACGCCTCGACCACCACGCCTAGAGTTGACTCCATGGGTGGAGCTGAGCTGATCCCCGAACAAGCCGGCCGGGTCTATGACCGCATCGGCCGCTTCCAGGACTGGCAACGGTTCTACGAGGGCCCCGCGACCGCCAGCCTCATCGCTCACGCCGACTTCGAGCACGCCCAGTCCGTCTACGAACTCGGCTGCGGCACCGGCGCCATGGCCGTGAACTTGCTCGACCAGCACCTGGCCCCATCGGCCACGTACACAGGTGTCGACGTGAGCAACAAGATGGTCCAACACGCCACACGGCGGCTCGCACGCTTCGGCAACCGCGCCTCGGTCCAGCTCGTCAACGGCTACCCGCCCCTACCCGGCAACGCCGCGACCTTCGACCGCTTCATCTCGCTCTACGTCTTCGGTCTCCTCACCGAATCACTCGCCCACGACCTGCTCGACCAAGCACGACGACTCCTCACCAGCAACGGCCGACTCTGCCTCGTCAGCCTGACCCACCCAACCACCCGCCCATCCCGCGCTCTCTGCGCCGCATGGAACCAGGCATGGCGCCTCTCACCGGCCACTGTCGGCGGCTGCCGTCCCATCGATCTCATCGACCTGCTCGACGGCTGGCACATCGAACACACCGACACCACCGTCGCCTGGGCCGTCCCCTCACAGATCGTGACAGCAACACCCCAAGCCGGCTGACAACCCGGCGGGCTCCGTCCAGAACACGGCCGCCCCCGAGCGCAAGTAGGCAGTCTCTCCGCCCACCAAACCAGCTGCGCGGCAGGCACCCGACCCTCGACCCGAGCCGACACGAGAACCTCCCACGCGGGCCGCCTGTCTGGCCGTCTACTCCGCGGGACCGCTCCAACAGGGAAACCCAGTCGAACCGAGCACTCGTTAGCAATCCGTTAGCAGGCGACACACCCTCGCCAGAAACCGCTGCCCACCAGGGGATTCGCGGCACCAAGAAAAGGAGGTGGGAGTCGCGCTCTACGCACGTTTCACCTCCGACACATCACTCTCAGTGATACCGGCGCGGTAGCGAGCGGCAACTGGCGGCAGGGACCGGAAATGAAGTTCACTCGCCGTGCGGTGTCGAAGGGGGGACTTGAACTCACCTCCCCCATCCGGCAGCGAACGGCAACAGGCGGCAGGAAGCGGCAAACAACGGCAACTGGCGACCGGCCGATACGCTACTTGCCGCTCGCTGCCGCTCCTTGCCGCTGGCTGCCATTAGCAAACCATTAGCAGAGCGACACCCCAACGACCGGGAGCAACCGAGCGGACGCGTCACTCCCAGGTGAGATCGATGTCAATCGAGACGAGCTCGACCGCGCCATCAGACGCGAGCTGGCCAACGACGTTGAGCGACCGAACCAGCACGCCGCTCGTGAGCAGCACCCGATAGTCACTTCGCCCAGGAATCAGCTCGGGGAGATCGTCGAACTGCTCAGCAAACCGGTCAACGATGCGCAACAGCTCGATCGTCTGGAAGTCCGCCGTCGACGGTTCACCGTTCGGTCCGCGCTCCGAGCCCAGCTGGCGATCGAGGTCCTCGAAAAACCCGTATGTCGCCCGGACCGGGCGCCGATCGGTCAAGACCGCTGGGTCGGTTCGGTCTCCTCGATCCGACGAACGATCCGCTCCCGGGTGCGTGCCAACAGCTCCTGGGGCGCCTCGGCGGGGTCCCAGATGATGCCTTCTTCGAAGACCGCGTCGACCTCAGCCGGGTCCATCGCCTCGAGCTCAGCCGCGGTCCACACCTTCCGGGTCATGACACCAGGCTACTCGCCGCCAATGACATCGGCGGCGGTCCCGAGAACCGCCAAGCCCAACCCGCGGTCGATCCGAGGGTTACCAATGGTGTCGGAGGGGGGATTACAACCCTTAACCCACGCCGAACCCGATCGAGTTGGATGATCCTGCCGGCAGCCTGAAGGCGAGCGTTTCAGCAGGTCAACGCCTCACGACGGTTCTTCCGGCACCCACAGGGTGACGTCAGGTTCTAGATCAGTCCGTCGGAGATCTGCCACGCTCCGAGGGCAGCGCAGAGTACGGCTCCGATGAGGCCCACGAAGCGGGAGAGCCCGACCGC
Source organism: Acidimicrobiia bacterium (assembly GCA_029858875.1). GTDB lineage: Bacteria > Actinomycetota > Acidimicrobiia > Acidimicrobiales > SHLQ01 > JAOUEE01. Next base: position 1,532 of record JAOUEE010000121.1, on the reverse strand, counting down.
GGTTACCTCCTTTCGTCGGCCTAGGACGAACAGGGCGATATTGACGAGTGAGAAGACGGCCAGGGTGACGAGGCTGGTGATCTTGGCGAGCTGAACGAGCGGGAAGGACAGGATCAGGGCGATGATGGCTGCGGCCACGATGACGGTGGCTCGGGCTGGCGTTTGACGTGTGGCGTCAACACGGGCGAAGAACGAGGGGAGCAGCTCTTCTCGTGCCATTCCGTATAGGACCCGGGACGCCATTACGACTTGGATGAGGATGCCGTTGAGCATGGCGATGGCGGCGATGACGGCTACCAGACCGGAGTCGCGGCCGCTGACCTGTTCGAACAAAGTGGCCATAGGTGCTGATGATTCCGCTATCGCTGCCCGGTCTGGGGCTGCCACCGCTACGAGGGACAGGAGGACGTAGAGCACCACACTGACGATGAGAACGGTGACGATGGCGATGGGGGCAGTTCGTTTCGGGTTGATGGTCTCTTCCGCCAAGTTGGCGATGTTCTCAAATCCGACGAACGCGAAGAACGCGATCACCGAACCAGCGAGAATCGGTGACATCGCGGCGGTGTCGAGTGAGGGCACGAACGCATCGCTGGCGAGGTTGGGGGTGTCGAGCAGGTCGAAGCCGGACACGATCACGACGACCAGAATGCCGACCTCTAACAGAGTGACAACGGCTGCGAGGATGACGCTCTCGCGCACACCCCACCAGGCGACGACGCTCAAGACGATGACGAGAGCGATAGCGGTTATCCGCTCGGGGACGGCGACAAGCGAGGCGATGTAGCCGGCGAAGGCCAGGGCAACGACGGCTCCGGTGACGATACCGGTGATGATCACGGCGAGACCGGCCACTCGCCCAGCTGCAGGTCCGAGTCCTCGGGTGACGAAAACGGCCTCGCCCCCGGCTCGAGGGAACGTGCCAACCAGAATCATGTACGACACCCCGGTGAACCCGGCCAGGATCCCCGCGACAAGGAACGACAACGGGGCGTTGTCGCCCGCCAGTCCGAGGATTTCTCCGATGAGGGCGAAGATGCCAGCCCCGATGGTGACCCCAAGCCCATAGAACACCAGCGCCGGCAGGGTGACCGTCCGATCGAGCGTTGGCTGCGTCGTCGCTGAAGATGTCATCTCAATGGGTGACGCTGATGAGACGAAAGATGGCGCTCCGAGACCAAGTTGCCCAGGGTAGAGGCTTCATGATCGGATTTCGGACGGTGCCAGGTAGGCCGCTTCACCTTCTTGCCAGCAAGCACTATCAGCATGACGGGATCGCACTCGCAGAGATAGCCCAGAATGAGAGAACAACGCCGACGGTCTGGAACCGTCCCCTGAAGCTCATTCTGGTGGAGCCGCCGTGCCTTGGCCACAACCATTGGTTCCGAAATACCCGCTCGACCTGCGAGAGAGTGAAGTCGCGTTTGCGGGCGCGTGATCGTGGAACGGGATGGCGGCGGCGTGCAGGGCTGAGCCGCTCAGGCGGACTCGCGAACGGTGACGACAGGACACGCTGCGCCGTGGAGACACTT
>JAOUEE010000473.1 GCA_029858875.1 Acidimicrobiia bacterium | reverse complement strand
AGCGTCGGTGACCGCGTCGGGTGCCTCGTCGGCCTTGATGGCGGTGGTGATGATCCCGATGCCGAGCGGCTTGGTGAGGATCAGGTCCTGGCCGGGCCGCAGCCCGGCGTTGGTGAGCATGCGGGCGGGGTCGACCACGCCGGTGACGGCCATGCCGTACTTGGGTTCGGGATCGTCGATGGTGTGGCCGCCCACGACCGCGCAGCCGGCCTCGGTGGCGATCTCCCGCCCACCGGCCAGAACCTCGCCCAGCAGGGCCGAGCCCAGGGCATCGCTGTTCCAGCCCACGAGGTTGAGGGCGAACATCGGCGTGCCCCCCATGGCGTAGACGTCGGAGATGCTGTTGGCCGCAGCGACCCGACCCCAGGTCCGGGCGTCATCGACCACCGGCGTGATGAAGTCGGCCGTCGACACCAGCGCTCGGTGGTCGTCCAGGCGCCACACCGCGGCGTCGTCGCCCGTTGCCGTGCCGACCAGCAGGTCGGGGAAGTCGTTGTCGTCCAGTGCGCGCACCACGTGCGCGAGCTCGCCGGGGGCGAGCTTGCAGCCTCAACCGGCGCCGTGGCTGAACTGCGTGAGTCGGTACGCGTGCTCGTCGCCCATGACGCCTCCTCTCCTCTGCTGTCCTGCTGCGCCGCAGGCTACCGGCAACCGGCTCCACCTGTGACGGGCTCCGACCCCGGCGGCGGCCGTGAGCGAGTGGCGTCGTGGCCGGGGGTTTACCCTCGGTCCATGGACCTCGACGAGTGGGTGCCGACGGAGCGGCTGGCGGGTTGGGTGGGCGATGCCACCGACGCGCTGTTGACCACGATCGCCGACTTCGATGACGACGACCCGCGGTGGGTCGGTCCGTACCTGCCCACCGTCAACCCACCCATCTGGGAGATCGCCCACGCGGCCTGGTTCGCCGAGTGGTTCGTGCTGCGCCAACTGCATGGCGACGCCGCGCTGATGGCCGATGTCGATGCTCGCTACGACTCGGCCGCGGTGCCCCACGTCACCCGCTGGCAGCTGGCCTATCCCGACGCCGGCGCCACGCGCGGCTACGTCCGCCACGTGGGCCGGGCCCTGGCCGACCGGGTCCTGGATGACGGCGGCCTCGATTCCACCGCCTACTACACCCTGTATGCCGTCATGCACCACGACGCCCACACCGAGGCCCTCACCTACACCCGCCAGACCCTCGGATGGTCGCCGCCTCCCGACCGGCCCCGCGTACCGGTCCCTGCGGCTGCCGGAGGGGACCGGGACCTCGAGGTCGCCGGGGGCCGGCTCCTGCTGGGAGCCAGTCGCACCCAGCCCTTCGTGATGGACAACGAGCGCTGGGCGCACCCGGTGGCCGTGGCCGCCTTCTCCATGGCGGCCGAGGCCGTCACCATGGACCAGTTCCGGGCCTTCGTGGCCGATGGTGGGTATCAGCGGGCCGAGCTGTGGTCGCCCGATGGTTGGGCCTGGCGCCATGAGGTCGGCGCAGCCCACCCGGTGTACTGGCGCCAGGACGAGACCGGCTGGCAGCACCGCTGCTTCGACGAGTGGCGCGCCGTGGACCAGGACGCGGATCTGGCCATGGTCCACGTGAACTGGTGGGAAGCCCAGGCCTACTGCACCTGGGCCGGCCGCCGGCTTCCCACCGAGGCCGAGTGGGAACGAGCCGCCACCACCGGCGCCGACGGGGTCAAGCAGTGGTGGTACCCGTGGGGACCACGGGACGCCGAACCCGACGACGCCGCGCTCGATGGTCGAAGCGGCGGCGTCGTACCCGTGGCCGCCTTCGCCGCCGGCGACGGTCCGTGGGGACATCGTCAGCTCATCGGGAACGTGTGGGAATGGACGGCCTCCACCTTCGAGCCCTTTCCCCACTTCGAGCCGGACGCCTATCGCGACAACAGCGAACCCTGGTTCCACACCCGCAAGGTGCTGCGGGGCGGGTCATGGGCCACCCGGGCCCGGTACGTGCGATCCACCTTCCGCAACTACTTCGAACCCGATCGCCGCGATGTCTTCGCCGGGTTTCGTACCTGCGCCGTGGACTGAGCGGTGCGCATCGTCATCGTCGCTCCGGTCCGGCCCGGTTCGAACTCGGGCAATGACGTCACCGCCCTGCGGTGGCAGCGCCGTCTGACCGAGCTCGGGCACCAGGTGCAGCTCGTCGGGCTGTCTCCGCAGGAAGGGGAGGGGTACGACGCGAGCCGAGGAGATGTCGCCGCCGATGCCGACCTGCTGGTGGTGCTCCACGCCCGTCGCTGCGCCGCCGCGGTGGCGGCGTCGCGAGCCTCACGCCCGGCACGACCGATCGTCGTGGGCCTGGCCGGCACCGATCTCTACGCCGACCTCCCCGGCGATGTCGACGCTCGGGCGGCGATCGACGCAGCCGACCGGTTGGTGGTGTTCCAGCACGGCGCCGTGGGTCGTCTGGCCGCCATCGATCCGGCTCTCGGAGCCAAGGCGCAGATCGTGCACCAGTCCACCGATCGGCCCCTTCCCGATCGGC
>JAOUEE010000471.1 GCA_029858875.1 Acidimicrobiia bacterium | reverse complement strand
CCGAGATGACCACACCCCGGCTGCCGTCCAGCCATCGGCCTTCGCGCACGGTGTGGTCCAGCATCACGGTGTCGGGCTCCATGCCGTACACCCCCACGTCCCAGTCGCCGTACAGGCCCCAGCTGTCGATGAACGGCTCCACATCGGCGCCGGCGCCAGCAGCGCCGTCGAAGGGCAGGCCGGCGTCGACAGCGTAGGCGGCCGACTCCCACCGCCACGGCTCCAGCTCGGCTTCGTTGAAGCCCCGCACGGATGCGCTGAGGCTGGCCACCACGATCACCGCCGCGACGCCAGCGGCCAGCTGGGTGAGCACCGCCAGGGTCCGGGCTCGGCGGTGGGCGCCGGCCCGCAGCGCCATGCGCTCGATCAGCCCGCCGGTGGGCAGCGCGGCCACCATGCGGTCGCCCCAACGCCGCCCGAACGGCGAGCCCTCACGATCGCGCAGGGCCTCGGCGAGGGGCAGCTTGGTGACACGGCGGGCGGCCCGGCCCGACACCAGCCAGGCTCCGCCCAGAGCGAAGGCGGCACTGGCGGCCATGACCGTGGGCGACACGGCGATGCCCGGGGTGATACCCGCGAAGCGCTCCAGCACCATGCGGGCGACGTAGTTGGCCACCACGATGCCCAGCGGGATACCGATGGCCGCGCCGAGGAAAGCGATGCCCAGAGCCAGACCCCGCAGCCGGCGGCGCAACGGGCGGCGACTACCGCCCAGCGCCCGCATCACCGCCACCTCGCGGGTGCGCTCGGTGATGAGGGTGTTGGTGGTGGAGGCCAACAGCACCAGGGCCACCACGCCGGCCACCACACCCAGCAGGCCGATCATGGTGGAGATCTGGGTGAGGTCGGCCTCGATCGGATGGCGGCCATTGGGCACCGTCACCGGAAACGACTCGAAGGTCGCACCCTCGTCGGCCAGTGTGTTGCGCAGGTCATCGACGGCCACATCCAGCGCATCGCTGCCGGCGTCGTCCAGGCGCACCAGCACCCGGTTGAAGCCGTCGACCCCGGTGATGGCCTCGGCCGTCTCCAGATCGGCGAACACCGCGCCTTCATCGGTCCACCACGTGGTGCCGCCGACGCCCACCACCTCGATGGTGCCCGGACCAACCGCGATGCTGTCACCCAGATCGGCCACGCCGTCCGACACCAGCACCTCGCCCGGGCCTGGTAGGCGACCCGTCTCGGCGTGGACCACGTTGATCTGCTGGGTGTCGAAGTCCAGGCCGATGACGGGCAGCTGCTCGTCGCCCACGGCGACGGTGCGGGAGATGCGGCCCTCGATGGCGGTGGCACCGGGCACGGCCAGGTCGGCCACCGAGTCCAGCTCGGTGGTGTTGGCGGCCACATGGGCCAGACGGTCGTTGGCCGCGCTCTCGCGCAGCGAGTCGGCGGCCACGTCGGGCACGGCGAACACGCCGATCGCACCCACGGCCAGGGCGATGGCCATGACGCTGGCGATGATGCGGGCCGGCGCCCGCCCGAAGAAGCGCCTGAGCTGCTTCATCGGACCCGCTCCTCGGCGACGATGTGCCCGTCGACCATGGTGATGATGCGGTCGGCGGCGCCGGCCAGCTCGGGATCATGGGTGATGAACACGATGGTGGTGCCCCGATCCCGCAGGCCGAGCAGCTGCTCGAACACGGCGTGACCGGTGCTCTGGTCCAGGCTGCCGGTGGGCTCGTCGGCCACCAGCAGCGCGGGCGCCACGACCAGCGCCCGGGCGATGGCCACCCGCTGCTGCTCGCCACCCGACAGCTGGCTGGGCAGACGACCCACCTTGTCGGCCAGGCCCACCTCGTCGAGGGCCGCTCGGGCCGGCTTGCGCCGTCCCCGGCGCTGGCCCTTCAGCTTCAGGGCCAGCTCCACGTTCTCGGCCGCGGTGAGGGTGGGCAGCAGGTGGAAGTCCTGGAACACGATGCCCACGTGCTCGCTGCGCCAGCGGGCCAGGCCGTTGTCGTTGAGCTGATCGATGCGGGCACCGGCGGCAACAATCGAGCCGCCGGTGGGCCGGTCGATGCCGGCCAGCAGGGCGCCCAGGGTCGACTTGCCCGACCCCGACGGCCCGACGATGGCCACGATCTCGCCCCGACCAACGCTGAGGTCGACCCGATCGACAGCGGTCTGGGCGGCGTCGCCCTTGCCCCATACCCGGGTCAGATCCCGGGCCTCGAGCATGGAGGTGACGATCTGGGGCGGCGGTTCGAAGGCTGCAGCAGGCGGTGACGCCGGCGGCGTCTGGACCTCTGGCATCAGGACGGAGACAGGTGCGTGATTCATGCCCCCATCGTCCGGGAACCCGCCCGCCGGCGGAATGGAGCGCGCTGGTGAATCCGGGGTGGGGTTAACCCCACCCGGCGCGGGGCTGGCGCCCGCCCCGATCCTCTTGCGTCAGCCCGGGTCGCGGAGTCGGACCATCTCGATGGCCAGTCGCGAGCGGTTGGCCAGGTGCTCGGGGTCCTTGTCCAGCTCCTCGGCCGCTTCGATGGACTC
>JAOUEE010000472.1 GCA_029858875.1 Acidimicrobiia bacterium | reverse complement strand
ATGCGATCTCGATGCCACCTCTGGGGTTGACGGTGAAGAGCACGAGCGCGTCGGGGTGGGTCCGGTCGTAGTCGTGGACACCAAATCGTTCGGTGAGTCGCGTCGCGGTTACTCTGGAGTTGTCGTTGAGGCGGTCAGCGAGCTCTGTATAGGTGAGGTCTCTGGAGAAGAGAGGCCGGGCGAAGGTGCCGGTCGGGAGGTCCCACCAGGTGCGGTGTTCGGGTCGTCCGGGCGGGATCTGGAACACCTGCTTGCGGCCGAGCGCGGCCGCGGCGTGGCGAGCGGCGATGGTGTTGAGTTCGTCGCTAGGGGTGACCGCAATGAAGCAGGCTGCGTTGTGGAGGCCTACTTGGTCCCAGGTTTCGTCGGCGAAGACCGAGCCGCGGTGGGCGAGTAGCCCGGTCATGCGCGCGGCAGCGAGTTCGCGACGGTCGAGGTCGACGAGTCGGACGGGTGCGCCCTGTGTGCCGAGGGCGGTGGCGATGGCGCGGGCGACGGGGTTGGCGCCGAGGACGATGATGATGTCTCGGCCTGGCTCGACGAGACCGAGTCGGACGGCGAGCGGTCGGCTACCGAACCCGGAGAGCAGGACGGTCCCGGCGATGACGGTGAAGGTGGCCGAGACGAGGATCTGGCTGTTCTCGACGCCGAGATCGGCGAGCTGCAGCGAGAACACCGACGCGATCGACGCAGCGACGATGCCTCGTGGCGCCGTCAGGGCGAGGAACACCCTCTCGTTGCGTGCGAGCCCCGAGCGCATGGTCGACAGCCAGATGCTGAGCGGACGGACGATGACGACGAGCGCGACGAGGAAGGCGATGTTGCGCCATTCGAACTCGCGCAGGGTGTCAGCTTCGATGCGGGCACCGAGCAGCACGAACAACCCTGAGATGAACACGATGCGCAGCGTCTCGTTGAACTCGAGGACGTGACGGACGGGGACGTGGGTCTGCGACGCAAGGGCGATCCCCATGACCGTTACTGCGACGAGCCCAGCTTCGTCCCGTAGCTCGTTGGCGGCGGCGAAACACACGATCACGGTGGCGAGGGTCGTGACGTTGTGGAGCTGATCGGGAACGAGGAACCGCCGGAACGCAACGATGAGGAGCACGGCACCCGTCAGACCGATCACGGCGCCGGCCCCGAACGTGGGGAAGATCGCCGTGGCGATGTCGGCTGCGCCCCCGTGGGTGGCGAAGGCAGCTTCGAAAACCAGCACGGTGAGGATCGCGCCAATGGGATCGATGAGTGTGCCTTCGGACTCGAGGAGCGCGCCCAGGCGGCCGTGGAGACCGATGGAGCGGACGATCGGGCCGATGACGGTCGGGCCGGTGACGACCAGCACGGCGGCGAGGAGGACGGCGAGGTCCCAGTCGATGTCGAGGATGTACCGGGCCGCGACCCCGGTGCCGGCGAGGGTGATGGCGGCGCCGACGGTGAGCAGGAGCCAGACCGTGTTGCCGGCGGAGCGGACTCCTTTCCAGCCAAGCCCAAGCGCGCCTTCGAAAAGGATAACCGCCACCGCGAGTGAGACCGAGGGGAACAGCAACTCGCCGAAGGTGTCATCGGGGTTGAGCGCACCGGTCACCGGTCCCGCGATGAGGCCGCCGGCGAGGAGGAATACGATGGCGGGGACCCGAAGCCGCCAGCCGAGCCATTGGGCGATGACCCCGCCGGCGAGCACGCCGGCGACGACGAGTATCAGTTCGTTGTGCACAGCGACCCCACGATGTCATTGTCCCAGGTGAGCGAGGCTGAGTCGGGAATGCTGGTCTTCCGCCATCGGGGTCCACGGCAAGCGCGACGGCGAGACGGTCGAGCAGCGCTGCAATGGTGGCGCTTGCCGGTCGTTCTGCTCGCACGAGGTCTCCCCGGGTCGCCGGTCTGGTGACTGCGAAGCGGGAGGTCGTGTGTCATGCTTGACCGATGAGAGTTCTGATCGCGTTGGATGAGTCGGCTGTGTCGGTCAGAGCGGCTCGCGAGGCCTCTCGGTTGTTCGCCGGCGAGGACACTGAGTTTCTAGTGATCAGCGTGTCGCGCTTGCCGTTGCTGTGGGCCGGAACCGCGGGGTACGGCATGGTCGCGGCCTTGCCGATGGATTCGGCTGTCCTGGAGGCAGCTCAGGAAACCGAGGCGGAGCTCAGCGCCCGCGCTGAAGCAGCGGGTGTCAAGGATCCTGTGGCTCACACCGGGTTGGGAGACCCCGTTGATGTGATCTGCCGTGCTGCGGAGGAGCATGATGTCGATGTGATCGTCGTCGGTTCGCACGACAAGTCGGCGTTACGGCGCCTGTTCGATCCCTCTGTTGCGGTCGGCGTGGCCCGAGCGACCTACCGTCCTGTCCTGATAATCAGCGGTGAGCCACCATCCTGACAACAGATCACGCCCGAGTGTCGTTGAGGTGTCCAACGCGGCACGTGGTCCCGGGTGATTCGCTTCCGGCCGTTGTGGATTCCGCTGCCGACGGCCGCCATCGCCGAAGCCGAGGCTTGC
>JAOUEE010000004.1 GCA_029858875.1 Acidimicrobiia bacterium | reverse complement strand
CGGGGCCCATCGGGGTCGGGCCCTCGGCGAGATCGCGAGATCGCGAGGATCTCCGCTCCGCTGTGGGTGTTCGGGCCACACGAGCCCTTGGCATCACCACCGCCATCGGGCCAACCACCCGAACCCTCTTCCACCCTCGCCTACCGGCCGAGCGCGCGTCGCGGTCGATGCTGTCGCGCGGTGGGTGGGGGTCTGCCCGCTTTGGGTGATGTGTGGGTAGGCTGTCGCCGCGGGTGGAGTGCCCACAACCCTGGTTGCCACGGATCACGTCGTGGCCACCGTCGGAGGCACCCGTGCCCAGATCAGTGATCTACTTCGGCCTGCTGTTGTTCGTCGCCTACCTGATCTCCCTGGATCCCAACGACGCCGGCACCACCGCGAACGACTTCTTCGGATGGGTCGGATCGATGGCCAGCAACGGCCTGGACTTCATCGACAGCATGGTCGAGGGGTCGAAAGAACCGGCCCCGGTCCAGCCCCGCTGACCCCACGCCCACCTCGACCAGTGACCGCCACCGGGCGCACCACGCCGTCGCTGTACCGTCCGTCGAAGCGACCGTCCTTGCAGGTGCTGTTCCTGCCCTTGCGCGACGAGGACGTCCTGGTGCCGCGCGAGGTGTACTTCTACAAGCGGCGGGCGCACTGGGCGGCCCTCGCCGCCGTCGGCCTCGAAGCCGGGTCCATCGTCGCTCTCTCGCTCGTGGTGCTGGCCGGGTCGGCACCGGTCGGCAGTCTCTTCCTGCTCACCATCTTGGTGGTGGCCGGCTTCACCGCCTGGCGCATGGTGCGCGAGCGGCAGTGGTCGTGGGGCGACTACATGGGCATGGCCATCGGCGCTCTGCTGATCATCTCCGCCGGCGTGGGCCTGCGCTCACTGGCCGTGCTGGCCGTGCTGTGGGCGCTGGTTCGTCTCGGCCTCGAAGCCATCCGGTGGTGGCTGTACGAGGTGCGCTACATCACCAATCGTCGCATCATCGAGATCAACGGGCTGCTCGGGCGACGGATCTCGTCCATGCCGCTGCACCAGGTGACCGACATCACGTTGCGCCGCGGCGTGGGAGGCGAGCTGTTGCGGTACGGCGAGCTCCGGATCGAGAGCGCCGGCCAGGAACAGGCACTGGGCCGCATTCCGTACCTGGTGGACGACGAAAAGTTCCACGACGTGCTGGTCCACCTGGCCACCAACGAGCGGGTCGATGCACCCTGAATGCCCCGCGAAGTGGGAACGCACCGGCCCCGCACGTCGTTGCACTCGATGAACCCACGAGGAGACCGCAATGAGCGAGAAGACCTTCAGCGACGCCGAGCTGCGTGAGCGCCTCACCCCCGAGCAGTACGCCGTGACCCAGCAGGCCGGCACGGAAGGAGCCTTCACGGGCGTCTACTGGGACTGCCACGACACCGGCACCTACCGCTGCGTCGTCTGCGACACCGCCCTGTTCGACAGCGCGACCAAGTACGAGTCCGGCACGGGCTGGCCCAGCTTCTTCCAGGCGGTGGACGACGACGCCGTCGACGTGCGCAGCGACACCTCCCACGGCATGGCCCGCACCGAGGCGGTCTGCGCCACCTGCGGCGCCCACCTCGGTCATGTGTTCGATGACGGCCCCGCCCCCACCGGCTCGCGCTTCTGCATGAACTCGGCCAGCCTGCGCCTCGACCGCGACGACGCCGAGTAGGCGCCCGGCGGGGTCAGAGCATCACGGGGACGTCGTCGTCCTCGCCCGAATCGTCACCGCCGTCGTCGGGCGGCGATCCTGCGGGCGGTGCCGGGCCCCCGGTCTGGTCGAGCCCGGTGTTCTGGCACGGTCCGTCGATGAACGACTGGAGGGCAGCCACCAGCGGGCCCCGGGCCTCGTCGCCGACGACGGCCGGGTCGGCCAGCTGGGTCAGCGCGCCGATGACCGAGGCGGGAGCCCCGACGGAGTTGGCGATGTCGAGCACCAGGGCCCACTGGGTGTGGGCCGAGCCCACGAAGCGGGCCTCGATGGCCTGACACAGCTCCACGTACGGGGAGCCGCCGGCCACCTCGGGCGGCAGGTCCGGAGGCGTCTGACCGGGAACCGGCGTGGTGGTGGGCGGCGGCACGGCCGCGATGGCCGCCCGCACCAGCGCCAGGTACTCGGCGGCGATGGAGTCCCCGCATCCGGCGCCCACGATGCGATCGACGGCGAACAGGTCGCGCAGCTGCGCCTCGGTGTCGCCGGCAGCCACCGCGGACACGATGCTCCGCAGCGGCCGCTCGACCTCCCGGGGGGCGGTGGCCACGAAGCGATTCAGCTCGTCGATGGCGGCCTGGCCGACGAGTGAGCCGGCACCATTGCGCACGAAGGCCTGCGCCTCACCGCAGAACAGCGGGTCGGACAGGACGGGTTCGTCGACCGTGTACACCTTGCCGCCCAGCTCGCACAACGAGCCGACGATCACCTCGCGGTCGGCGTCGAGATAGCAGTCCGGCGCGCCGGTGAGCGCGGCCATCTGTGCCCCCTCGAACAGCGGGAACCCGCACAGCTCGAGGGTGGCGAGGTCGGTCTCGGTGGCCCGACCGAAGTCGATTCCTCCACCGTCGAGAACCGCCTCGACCTGTGAGCCATACGGCGCGACCAGTGCCTCGGCCGCCTTCCCCAGGCGACCATCGGGGTCATCGGTGGCGCCGCCGAAGCCGACACCGCCGAGCCAATCACCCAGGTCCTGACACACGGCGTCCGGTCCCTCCACGTTCCGGGAAGCCGCATCACCGGGCCTGGCGGCCGTGGACGACGGCGACGGGTCTGCGACGGCAGCCGGACCACCATCGTCGCCGGATCCGCCGCCGCAGGCGCTGAGCAGCAAAACGACCACGAGGACGGACGCGAGACGACGCATGACCTCACGGATCGGCCTCCCCGACGCAGACTTGAGGGGGATTGCCGGTGGGCGGTCAGCCGCCGGATCCCGGGTGGCGATGGATCAGGCGCTGACGCAACATGTTCAGCACGCTGATGCACGCGAACTGGCGGATGCGGGGGCGGTCGAAGGGCAACAGCATGTGTTGGACCTCGGCCTCGCCGTCCACCACCGTGGCCAGCCACACCGTGCCCACCCGTTGGCCCTCCTGCTCGTCGGGTCCGGCCACGCCGGTGGCGGCCACCGCACAGTCGGTTCGGAGGACCCGGCACGCACCCTCGGCCATGGCGATGGCGGCCGCTTCGCTCACCACCGGCCCCTCGGGCACGCCCAGCAGATCGAACTTCACGTCGCTGGCATAGCTGACCACGGCACCTCGGAAGCTGGCGCTGGCACCGGGCACGTCGACGATCCGCGCCGCGATCAGCCCCCCGGTGAGCGACTCGGCCACCCCCAGGGTCAGTCCACGGGACCCCAGCTCACGCAGGAGCGACGCCTCCATGGTGTCGTCGTCCACGCCGAAGACGATGTCGCCGATGATCTGGCGCACCCGTGCGTCTTCCTCGTCGAGCAGCCGATCGGCCTCCTCCTCGGTGTCGGCCTTCACCGTGATGCGGATCTTCAGCCCCTCGATGCCCGAGGCCAGGAAGGCCAAGGTCACGCCGGCAGCACGGTCGAGGCGATCGATCTCGGGAGCCAGCAGCTCGGCCAGCCCCGACTCGGAGCTGCCCCAGGTGCGCAGTACCCGGCTGTGGATGATGGCGTTGACGCCGGCTCGTCGGGTGAGGTCGGCCAGGATGGTCCCCTCGACCATCTGCTGCATCTCCCACGGCACACCGGGAACCGCGTAGATGACCTTGTCCCCCACCGGACACACCAGGCCGGGCGCGGTGCCGGGCTGTTCGGCGATGGCGGAGGCGCCGGCCGGCACGAGGGCTTGGCGCAGGTTGTTCTCGGGCATGTCGCGCCCGCGCCGTCCGAACATGGCCCGGATCCGATCGGCGATCGCCTCGTCGAACACCAGCTCCACCCCCATGACGTCGGCGATGACCTCGCGGGTCAGATCGTCCTGGGTGGGGCCGAGGCCGCCACACACCACCACGGCGTCGGCCCGCGACAGGGCCAACTCCAATGCCTCCTTGATGCGAGCATGGTTGTCCCCCACCTTCGTCTGGAAGAACGAGTCGATGCCGACGGTGGCCAGCTGCTCGCCGATCCACGACGAGTTGGTGTCCACGATCTGACCGAGGAGCAGCTCGGTTCCCACAGCAACCACTTCACAGCGCATCGTGGCATCGTAGGATCGCCGGTGATGTTCTACGTGCACGAGGTCCATTCGGTCGACGGGCGTCACGAGGACCGGTTCGAGGCCAGGCTCCGCCACGACTGGGCACCGGCCGTGGCCGACGGGGACCACGCCCGGCTGCTCCACTACCTGCACCTCGCCCACGGATCCGGCCCGTCGTACCGGGTGGTCACCGTCACCGCGGTCACCGACGGCGCGGCGTGGGGGCATCTCGTCGACCGGACGCTCACGGGCGACCTGGCGCCGATCGCGGCCGGACTCGACGAGTGCCGCCACGATGTCGTGGCCAAGGTGCTGGCCCCGCTGCCGTGGTCGGGCATGCAGGAGATCGACCTCAGCACCGTCGGTGTCGGCGGTGTCGACCACGACCCGGTGCTGTTCATGGAGGACACGGTCTGGCCGCGCGAGGGTCTGCTCGAGACGTACGTCGAGCGCAGCGGCGCCCACTACGCCAGCTGGATGGACACCGGCGATGAAGCCGAGACCTCCCTGCTGCAGGTCGAGGCGTCGTTCCGCACCGTGTGGGGTGCCGGCGCCCGGCGCGAGATCGTGCTGTGGCAGCGGGTCACCAGGCCCCGCTGGATGTCCGGGCTGCTCATCACCGAAGTACCGGCCGAGCTGAAGGCGCCTGGCACGTGGATGCACGATGGTCTCGAGCTGCGCGACCAGTGGGAGAGCCGGATACTGCGTTCGGCCCGGTGGTCACCCACCGCCTGATCGGGGCCAGCCCGTCGCCAGCCCCGCCTCGCCGTCGGGCCAGAGGAACTGCTGGTCGAGGGTCGGCGCATCCACCACCAGGCCATCGTCGGCGTCACCCTCGTCGTCGGTGACGGTGCCGGTGAGGGCCAGCTCGGACGGCAGGGTGTCGACGGCCAACCCCGACACGTTGTCGACCAGCAACGAGTTCGAGACGGTGAGCGACCCGGCCGAGGGAACGACGTAGTCATCTCCATAGCGGATGGCCACGCCGTTGGCCAGGAAGAGCACGTGATCGGCGTCGACCGTCGGCGACCCGTATCCCGCCTCGAGGCCGTGCTGGCAGTCCCGCAACACCGAATCGACGATGCGAAGGGAACCGGTCTCGGAGGCGGCCACGCATTCGTGGCTGAAGCCCTCCACCCACACCCGATCCAGCGTGACGTCGCCGCCGGCGTGATCGATGCCATCGTCGATGCCGCCGATGAAGACCGTGTCGGTGATGGTGCTCGGCGCCGACGTGGGACCCAGGTAGAGGCCGTCGTTGTCGTCGTCAGCGGCCGGGGCCTCGGTGGTGGGGAAGTCGAGGAACCACGAGTCGGCGACGGAGAAGACGCTGTCGACGAGCTCGCCCCCCGTGTCGGTGCGGGTGACGACGGTGCCCGAGAGGTCGAGGCTCGATCGGGCGATGCCCAACGCCTTGCCGGTCGAGTCGGCCACCACGCTGTCGCGCACCACCACCGATGCCTCGTCGGCCGCCCCGATCAGGGGCTGGCTATCGGAGTGCCCGAAGGCCCGGGCGGCGTCCCCTCCTCCGCCGGTGATCATCACGTGGTCGAGCTCCAGTCGGCCACCCTGCACCGCCAGGCCACCCCACGGGTCGATCGGATCGGCGTCACCGAACCACACCGGAGCGTCGGCGTTGCCCGTCGCCACGAGGGACCCCGCGACATCGATGTTGCTGCCCGGTGCGGCCACGATGGTGGTCCCCGGCGCGATCGTCAGCGATCCGCCGGGGCCGATGGTCAACGACCGGTCGACCAGGACGATCTCGTCGGGACCCCACTGTTGTTGGTCGTCGATGCGATCGGGGGCGCGGCGATCGGGCCCGTCGCGCACGACCGGCGCGGCCACCTCGTCGCCGTCCAGGAACAGGGACCCGGCGCCGAGTCCCGATGCCGACAACGTGACCACGGCCAGACCGTGGTGCAACAGGTGAGGGTTCTCGTCGCCGTGACGCACGATCACTTCGTCGTTGCGGCGTCGGTCGATCCCGTCGGAACCCATGGCCGCGATGCGCACCGGGTAGCGCTGGTCGGCCAGCACCAACTTGGGTACGGTCGCCTCGAGTCCAGCGGGCGGGCGCAACGGCTCATCCCCGCTGGTCACGCCGCCAGTGAGCTCCGCCAGGAAGGCGTGGCGGGCGGCGAACGCCGTGTTGAGCTGCTCGATCTCGGCGTCGACCGCGGCCAGGAACCCCTCGGCGGTGGCGGTGTCGAGCGCCGTCAGCGCGGCCAGCTCGGGCATGGCCGCCGCCGCCTCGTCGTCCACGAGCTCGGCCAGCCGGGCCCGAGTGCGGGTCAGTCCGGCATCGAAGTCCGCAGGCGTCAAGGATTCCAGTGCCTGTTCCACCGCGTCGCCGTAGGCCCGGTAGCCCTCGGCGTTCGACAGCAGCGCCTGGTCGATCCGGGCCTCGGCGCACGAGGACAGCCCGCTGGGGTCGACGAACTGGAAGTCGTCGAAGTGACAGGGACGGAAGATGTCATCGGGGTCCCAGCCCACGGGCGTCCAGAACGTGGCCAACCGACCGGCGTCGGCCACACCGACGCCGGCGAAGTAGACCTCGTCCGCGTAGTCGCCGTTCTCGGTGAGCGACATCAGGGCCAGCCACCGCAGATAGCGATCGAGATCGAGTTGCGCTCCCGCACGGTCGAGGAGGTCGGCCCCCGCCTCCTCGGCGGCCACGATCGTGTTCTCGTAGGCGTCGAAGACGACGTCATCACGCTCGAGGCCACTCCACGTGACCGAGGATTCCTGGAAACTGGTGTCCAAGGCCCGACGAACCACCCCCGCCAGCGTCGGCTGACGGTCCCGCAACGCCTCGTCCGGGGGCTCGATCAGCAGGTAGACGCCGGCCGAGGCCCCGTCGATGTCGAGGTGCACCAAACGGAAGAACGGTGGGAACAGCCCGGCGTCGGCCAGCACCGTGAGCATGGTGTGCGTCCGCACGTACCCCTCGTCGAGACACATCGACACCAGCAGGAACTCGTCGAAGGCGGCCTCCTCGTCGATGAAGCGACGGTCCCCGCCGGCCAGGTTGACGTCGTAGGACTTCCGGCCGCACTCCAATGACGACTGGCCGCGGAGCTTCACCTCGGCGTCGACCGGCCCCCATCCCGTGCCCAGGTCGACGGCTGCGGCGAAGGCCGCCTTGTCGTTGTCGGCCACCCGCTGGCTCCAGATGGCCCGACTGGCCTCGTCGAGAACGAGGGACACGCGATCGACCGGGTCGGGCTCGGCCGCGGCGGCCGCCGCCGGGTCGCATTCGCCTTCGTGGTCCTCGGGTGGCGGGTCGCGCAGGGTCGTGGTCAGGTTGACGACACCCACCTCCACCTCGGCCTCGACGCCCGATCCGATTCCGCAGATGCCCAACACCAGTCGCCCGCTGGCCACGGCGTCGAGGCGGGCCGTGATCGCGGCGGCGATGTCCTCGGGCGCGGCCGCGTCGTCGATGACGATGTCGGTGCCGTCGCGGGGCTCGGCTCCGGCCCCGACCCACACCACGACCGCATCGGCCCGACCGTCCAGGTCGAAGGCCTCGGGAGATCGACCCGGCGCCACCACCACGACGGCGCGCAGTGCGTCGGTCTCGTCGTCGTGGGTGTTCTCGATGTCGTCGACCACCAGACCGACGGCTTCGGCCACCCGGCCCGGCTCGGCGGCGGTGGGCGCCATCTCGGCCACCACGGCTCGGTCCAACAGGGACGCTCGGTCGGTGGGGGCGATCGGTGCCACGGGGAGGACCTGCGACGACGACCCCGTGAGGGTGGCCTCGAGCTCCGGGGCATCGCCATTGGCCGTCCGTTGCATCTCCACGGCCAACGCGTTGGTGCCCGACTGCAACAACTCGGCGGGCACCGTGACGCGGGCCCGGCGCCGGCCGGACCCGGCGTCAGCCACACCTGCGTCGGTGAGGTTGCTGGTGAGCACCTCGACACCGTTGATCCACGCGGTGATCCCGTGGGTGTGGCTGACGACCAGCTCGGCCGAGCCCGCCGTCATGTCGAACACGTCGAAGCTCGTTCGTCCCAGCACCGGTTGCGAAGGATCGGACGCGGCCGGCCACTGGGTGGTGCCGGCCGCCAACGACTGGAAGGCATCGGCCAGATCGAAACGCGATTCCCGCCAGTTGGCGTCCACCGCGCCGGCATCGGCGGCCACCACCCAGTTGCTGGTGGCATCGACGTGGTGCGCCGGAGTGGCCAGCGGACTGTCGACGGGGCCCCATTGGTACAAGGCCGCTTCCGCTTCTCCCAGTGCGTCGAGCAGCGCGTCGACGCGTGCGACGGCTCCATCGCGGTCGGACTCAGACCGACCGGGGTCCACCAGGATGGCCATCTGTCTCCTGGTCGTGTCCGCCACCCTGGCCGCCGACTCCAGGCGCGCCCCGTTGGCGTCGTCACGCACCGTCACGCATTCGCCGGCGTCGACCGTCGACCGGCCCGCGTCGACGATCGGGAAGACGTCGAGCTGCACATGGCCGCCCGGCAGCGGACGTTCGCGACCGACGAACGTGCGCTGGATGTCCTCGCAACCGGCGACGGCCACACCGTCGCCACCGACGGAGGCCGACGGATCGGCTGATCCTGGGCCACTGCCGCTGCAGGCCGTTCCGAGAATGCCAGCCACCGCGAGCAGGATCGCGGCGCGCCCCGTACTCACGTCGAGGGACGCCGCCGGTAGGTGACCTGGAGCAGCGCCGTGTCGTTGAGGAAGTCGACCTCGTCGACCCGTACCGAGACCACGTCGAGGCCCAGACGATCACGCAGATCGGTGTGGAGGTCCTCCACCCGGTCGGGCCGCACGTTCTCGATGCGTTCGTAGCGCACCGCTCGCACCACGTCCTGGCGGTCGGCCCACAGCGCCCCCACCAGGTACACACAGCCGGCGATTCCGATGTTGGCGAACCACACCTCGGCGAAGGTGAGGGCACCCACCGAGATGGCGTTGATGACCGCCACCGCGATGACGGCGAACGCCACCGTCAACTCGGTGTAGGGAACGGCGACGGTCCGGAAGCGCAACACGGCGAACAGCGCGAACAGGCCGAAGCCGAAACCGACGTCGAGGTCCAACCCGTTCATGATGTACACGAGGAAGAACACCGACACGTTGAACACGAAGAAGGTGGTGACGTACTCGGCGTTGCGCACCTGCCGGAAGTACACACCCCGGATGATGAAGGCGGCCACCACGAGGTCCATGGTGAAACGGAACGCCAGCTCGGCCAGCCGATCGCCGATGAAGAGCTCGGTGTCGAACCACAGCGCGGCGAGGACGGACATGGCGCCAGAGCCTACTGGGGGCGGGGGGCAACGACCGGCCGGCAGACCCAGATCTCAGACAGCCTCGATGGCGTCGATCAGACGCAACAGGGGCTTGAAGGCATTGTGCTTGCGCTGCCCATCGACGGCCAGCAGTCCCACGCAGTACTTGGTGAACCGGCTGCGGCGACCGCCGGCAGCCGTGATCGCATCCACCAACGGTGAGCGTGCATCGAAGCGGGGCTGCTTCACCTCGGCCACGACCAGCCGACGGGTCGACGCTCGCCGATCGCCCATGGCGAACTCCAGGCCCACGTCGATGGTGGCCCGCTCCGACCGGTCGCGGGCCACGATGGCCATCCGCAGGAAGCTTCCGTAGAGCGTGGGCGCCAGTGCCTCGGGACGATGCGCGCCGAGCCGACACACCAGCTCGTTCGCCTCGGGACAGAGCGACCGGGCGAAGTTGCTCACGAGCACCCGTTCCTTCTCCATCCGACCGGTGTTGGTCTTGTGCTTGGTCTCGAAGAACACCTCGCCGGTACCGGAATAGCGGCGGTAGCGGTACTTCACCCGTCCGACGTCGTCGTTGTGATGCGCGTCGAAGTTGGCCCGGTCGAAGGTGTCGAAGTACTGGTTCTCGTAACGATGGAGGACCTCACCGTCGACCACCAGCACCTGATAGCGGTCGGCCAGCTCACCCAACACGACCGCCAGATCGTCGACCGACAGCACGAACTTGGTGTCCACCCGCCGCAACAGTCGGGCTTGCTCGAGCTCGGACAGTGAACACGGGTCGAGGACCCCGATGGCCGCGCGCACCGACGCCAGAGACGGCGTCTCGAGCGGCAGCAACGTGCTGAGGCGGTCGAGGGCCGGAATGGCCCCGGAAGATGTTCCCACGGTGACGGCAGCGTAGCGTTGCTGACTGTCGCCTGACCGTCTTGGGTCAGCCTTTCAACGCCTCGGTCACGGCCTGATGGCGGCGCTCGATCCACTCACGGATGTAGGCGATCTCACCCGGGCCGTCCCGGAAGTCGGTGCGGTCGACCCAGAGACGGAACGTGCGGTACGCCTCGCCCCATCGTTGATCGTTGCGCTGGAGGCTGGCGTCGATCTCGGCTTCGAGGCCATCGACCGTCCGCTCCAGCGCGACCGGGGCCAATGGCCCGGCGAGCAGCTCCCGATAGCGGGTCACCACCTCCTCGCGTCGAGCCGGGTCGGCCCACAGCCGTTCGAAGAGGCCATTGCGGACGGTGAACTCCTCGGGCAGCTGCGCCTCGGGTGCCAGTCGCGCCGTGCCGAAATCCTGCCCGAAGCTGTGGTTGAAGTCCCACGGGACGTACCGGAACGGGCCGCCGCGGGCCGGCTGGACCCAATACGCGTTCTTGTTGGCCGAGTCCCCGGCAGAGATGAAGCTGACGAACACGAACCAGTCGATGGCATCGGGGACATCGATCCAGCGGGCGAGGTCGGCCCGGAAGCGGGCCTCGTCGGCCAGGGCCACGAAGTCCACCAGATCGGCAACGGGCCCGAGGGCGGCCGGGCCGTCCACGGGCTCCCCGCTCTTCTTCTCGAACCCGACCGTCGGATCGGGATCATCGTCGAGGCGGAAGTCGGCCCGGGCATCGGCGGCCTTGAAGAGCTGGGCGGCCGGGTCGAAGCCACGCCGTGCGAGATAGTCGTCGTTCACGTTCTCGAGCAGGGTGTACAAGCCGGCGTAGTAGCCATCGAGGTACAGCACCACGTTCGCATGGGGCACGGTCAGGTGGCGATCATCGATGTCGGCCCAGAGCTGCTGAGCCAGGCGGTTGCGGATCAGGGAGGTGTCGTCGAATCCGGCCACGAGCACCAGGCGATCCAATCCGTCGAAGGCGGGGTCGCCGCTGCGGAATCCGTCGGGGACCTTGACCGTGAGGTTCGGTTTCGGATACTGGAGCGAGAGGGCGCCGCGCAGGCGGACCTCCACGGCGCTCGATCGACCGCCGTGCACGAGTGTGCCGTCGTGATAGTCGGTGGACAGCCCCTCGCCCGAGTACAGGTGCAACACCTGCAGGCCGAACTCGTGGGTGAGCGTCTCGGGTGCAGCCACGGCCACGTTGTCGGGGTCGGCGAAGGCGTCGGCCACCCCGACCGTCCACTCGATGCCGGGACCGAGGACCAGCGGGTAGGTCCCGGCCTGGTCGAGGCTCGGTGTCCACGTCAGGGTGCCCTCCTCGAAGTCGAGGCCGGCCGGGGCGTCGTCGAGGGTGACGATCGGGTCGCCACGATCGCACGCCACGGTCGCGCGGGCGGTCTGCCCCTCCACCAGCCAGATCACCTCCGGTGTCACCTGGCAGGACTCGGAGCCGCTCGTGATCGCCACCGTGGGTGGGTTGGTGGACGACGCCGACCCGCTCTCCGAGGAGGAGCAGGCGACCAGGACCAGGCTCAGGACCACCAGGACCCGGGTCACGAAGGAACCGACGCGCAGCCCAAGCTCTCGTTTCGGCCCCGACCCACGCCGATGGCGTACACGCACACCGCATCGTCGCTCACCGGGAGCTCCATCGAGAGGTCGAATCCGGTGTGCGTTCGGCCCGGATGGGCGCTGGCCACGTTGGCCCGGGGTTCGTCGGCCACCGCGCCGGTGACGAAGCGGCCGCCGACGTAGACGTGCACCCTGATGGCGGCCTCCCGGTCGGGGTCGAACGCCCAGCCCCTGACCTGCACCTCACGACCCGCCCGCTTGACCGCGCCCAGATCGCCGAGGGGATCATGACGAACATCGAGCGACCCGCAGCCCAGCGCCTGCATCCCGCGACCGGCGCCGGTGGCGGTGAAGGCGCACACGCGATGGGTTCCGTCCTCCAACCCGAAGCGGGCCCGGAACCCGTGCTCGGCCCCCAACCCATAGGCCGCGGCCACGTCCTGACGGGTGCGGTCGGCCCGCACCCGACGGCGACGTTCGCCGTCGACGTAGACATCGACCCGGCGCGATGCCGCGGATTCGAGGTCGAGCGCCCAGCCCGACACCGACTCACCCGTCGGGCGCGAGCTCATCTGGCCGACGTTGCCCGTGGACGGCAGGTCGCCCGGCCCGACCCGATCGAGGACGCGGTCGATCATGGCCGCGTAGACCCACGCCCCGTAGTCGGTGAGATGCACGCCCAGGTAGTCGACGATCTGTTTGCTGGTGCGGTAGTACTCGTGCCAGTCGACCACCTCGACCCGGACGTCCTGGCTGACGACGTCGAGCATGGTCTCGCGAAACGGCGGGATGTGATCGCCGTAGATGCCGGGGAGCACCCAGATGATGCGCTTGGCCGGCGCCAGCCGGGAGAGCAGCCCCTGGAAGTCGGCCTTGACCTGCGCGGGTGTGCGCCGGTTGAAATTGAGCGCCACCACCACCGTGTCGGGGATGGGTGCCGTTCGTCGGTCGAGGAACTCGTTGGCAGCCACCGCCTGCATGCCGTGGAAGCCGAGGTACTCGACGTTCCACGACTCGAGCCGGTGGCGCAGCTGCGGGCGGGCATTGATGACCACCGAGTCGTGCACCACGAACAGGTCATCGCCCGGGGGTACGACCACACCGGCCCCGGCCGGCGGGACCAGGGTGGTGAGGGCTCCGACGAGGGCGAGCACCACGGCCAACGCTCTCACGAGGCGGTGCTCCCCGGCGGCCCGCTCACGCACCCGTGGTGGAGGTGGCGGCGCGCCCATCTCGAAGGTATTGCAGGCCGGACACGAGGGTGAAGACTACGGCCAACCACAGGGCCGTGGCAATGACCCACCGGTGGTCCTCGAGCGGTGGCAACACGGCAATGAGCAGGGCAATCCCCTGGACCAGGGTCTTGTACTTGGCCGATCGCCGGGCGGGCACCGCCAGTCCTCGACGAAGCCAGTAGGAGCGCCACAGCGAGATCCCCACTTCTCGCACGGTGATGAGGGTGACCGGCAGCCACCAGTAGCCCCCGACCTCCACCAGACACCAGCTGGCCCCGATCACCACCACCTTGTCGGCCAGCGGGTCGAGGAAGGCGCCCGAACGGGTGACACCGCTCCGACGGGCCAGGCGACCGTCGAAGGTGTCGGTGGCGGCCATGATCGTACCCAACAGCACCGCCCCCCACGACGCTCCGCTGGTGGCCTCGTTCTCGAGCACCAGCCAGAACAACACCGGTGACGCGGCGATCCGGGCCAGCGTGAGCATGTTGGCCGCATTGGTCACGAAGTGGGAGGTGTGGTGCAGGGCCGCTCCCATCAGGGACCTGCCCCGGTGGCGATCAGATCGGGCCCCAGCGCCCCGACGACCTCGACCCGGTGGAAGTGGCCGACCGCGAGCGACGGAGACACCTCGACGATCCCGTCGATCTCGGGCGCCTCGGCCACGCCACGCGCCACCCCGATTTCGTCCACGAGCACTCTGACCTCTCTCCCCACCATTTCGTCACGTTTTCGGGCCGTGATCGAATCCTGGATCTCGGTCAGCTCGCCCAGACGTTCGATGGCCAGGGCGGCCGGGACGTGACCGCCGAGGCGGTCGGCGTGGGTGTTCTGCTCGCGGCTGTAGGGGAAGAACCCGCACCAGTCGAGCTGGGCGTCGTGGACGAACTGGAGCAGCGCGTCGTGATCGGCCTCGGTCTCACCGGGATAGCCGACGATGAAGTTGGACCGGAACACCGCCTCGGGAGCCTGGTCGCGGATGTCGGTGATCCGATCCAGGAATCGCCCGCCATCGCCCCACCGGCGCATGGAGGCCAGCAGGGGTCGGGACACGTGCTGGAGCGACAGGTCGAAGTACGGCACCCCGGTGTCGAGGATGGCGCCCACCAGCCGATCGTCGAGATCGCTGGGGTAGAGATACAGCAATCGGATCCAGTCCACCCGATGGGCCAGGGCACCGAGGAGGGGCACCAGGTCGCGGCTGCCCTGGCCCTGGTCTCGGCCATAGGCGGCGAGGTCCTGGGCGACCAGCACCACCTCACGCACCGCGAGCTGATCCACCTCGGTGAGGATCTGCTCGATGGTCCGCGACCGTTGCGGGCCCCGAAAGGTGGGAATGGCGCAGAACCCGCACGCCCGATCGCAGCCCTCGGCGATCTTCACGTATGCCCATGGGCGGGGACTGGCCGGTCTGGGCAGGTTGAGCAGGTCCAGGGTGGGGGCCCGATCGGCCTTCGTGCCGAGGGTGACCGGGACGCCGAAACCGGCCACGCGGTCGACCTCTGGCAGGGCGTTCGACAGCTCGGGCCCGCTGCGCTCGGCCAGGCAACCGGTGACCACCAGCTCGGCCTGGGGATTGCGCGATGACAGGTCGAGGATGGTGTCGATCGATTCGGCCCGGGCCTGCTCCACGAAGGCACAGGTGTTGACCACCACCACATCGGCGTCCTCGGCGGCATCGACACCCGCCATGCCGTCGGCCACCAGGGTGGCCTCGAGCTTGTCGGAGTCCACCTGGTTCTTGGGGCAACCCAGCGTCACCAGGTGATAGGTCCTTCCCACCGACACCAGAGTACGACCTGGTTCAGAACTCTCCGACGGCACCGCGCTCCCGGGCTCGGCGGTACGCCGCGTAGTACTGGGTGGCGGCGATCACGAGGTAGCACACCAGCATCGCTCCCACGAGGGCCCAGTTCCCGGTGACCACCAGCGCCACGAAGGCCACGATCACCGCGGCGGCCAGGCCCCACAGGAGCAGCCGGCTGAAGATGCGCAGGTCGGCCTGGCTGTCCAGGCCGACATCGGGACGCGGATCTGCCATGCGGTCAGTATCTCACTCGAAGGTGACCGCGGTGACGACGGCCTGGTCGGGGTCGATCGCCTCCCCTTCGCGGTCCGACGTCGCCAGACCGACCAGCGCCACGAGCCACAGGCCCAGCAGGATCCCGCCGCGAATGCGACCGACCCCTCCCCAGAAGAGGAACCCGCCCGCCACCAGACCGACGACCATCATGATGATCAAACCGAAGCTGGTGAGCACATCGTCGCCGACCGGGCCCGGGCCGATCAGACCGATGGCGGCGCCCACGGCCAGCGAGTTGAAGATGTTCGACCCCAGCAGATTGCCGACCACCAGCTCGGTCTCGCCGCGACGGACGGCGGCAACGGCGGTCACCAGCTCGGGCAACGACGTGCCCACGGCCACCAGCGAGAAGCCGACGAAGCCTCCGGACAACCCGAGCTCCATCGCGACGTTCTCGGCTCCTGACACCGCGACCTGGGCCCCCACGGCGGTGAGGGCCAGTCCGCTCGCGGACCGCCACAGCTCGCGAGCCACCGAGGAGGACTCGGCTGCCAACTCCTCGGCCGGTCCGAACAGGTCGGGATCGGCGGGTCGGCTGGTGCGGAGGATCACCGTGAGCGCCACGACCAGGGCGACGATCAGTCCCACGCCTTCGATCCTCGTGATCTCGCCGTCGGAGGCCACCAGCGCGAAAGCGCCCGCGGCCAGCACCGAGAGGGGCAGCTCCAGACGGCGAGCCTCGCCCTCGGCCACGATGACGGTGATGAGCCCCGCACTGGCCAGCACCAGGCTCAGGTTGGCCACGTTGGAGCCCACGACGTTGCCGACCCCGAGGGCCCGGTCGTCCTCGGCGGCGGCGACTCCCGACACGAGCAGCTCGGGCAGCGAGGTTCCGAAGCCGACGATCACCGCACCGATCACGACCGGGGACACGTCGAGGGCCCGAGCCAGGGCCACCGCCCCGTCGACGAAGATCTCGGCCGCCCAGACGAGCAACGCCAGCCCGACCAGGGTGGCGATGACGGCAAGAACCATCGCCGCACCCTAACGATGTCGGCTCAGGGCGACGACGTCGTCAACCCAGGCTGTTCTTGAGCTCCTCGAGCTGTTCGGGCGTCCAGAGCACCTCGCGGGCCTTCGATCCCTCGTTGGGGCCCACCACGCCTCGGTCCTCGAGCAGATCCATGAGGCGCCCGGCCCGGGCGAACCCGACCCGGAGCTTGCGCTGGAGCATCGACGTCGATCCGAGCTGGCTGTTGACCACCAGCTCGATGGCGTTGAGCAGGAGGTCGTCGTCCTCCTCGCCGCCGGCCAGCCCGGCCGGCGGGTCGTCGGTGATGGATGCCACGCCAGCGGGTCGGTCGTCCATGCCCGGCAGCGCGATGTTGGCCATGGCCGGCGTCGAGGCACCGCCGGCGGCGCCCACGGCGTCCTCGGTGGACACGGGCGGCCCGTCGAAGCTGCTGTCGAAGGCGAGCTCCTTGGCTTGATCACGCCAGTGCCGGACGATCTTTCGGACCTCGGCCTCCTCGACCCAGCACCCCTGCAGGCGGCTGGCTGTACCCGAGGACGGGCCCAGGAGGAGCATGTCCCCCTTGCCCACCAAGCGTTCGGCACCGGGCTGGTCGAGAATGACGCGGCTGTCGGTCAGGCTGGACACCTTGAAGGCCAGGCGCGCGGGAACATTCGCCTTGATGAGTCCGGTGATCACGTTCACCGACGGTCGCTGGGTGGCGATCACCAGATGGATTCCGACGGCGCGAGCCATCTGGGCCAGGCGACAGATCGACTCCTCGACATCGCGGGCGGCCACCATCATCAGGTCGGCCAGCTCGTCGACCACCACCATGATGTAGGGCAGCCGCTTGTAGCGCTGGGGCTGGCCGTCGTCGTCGAGTTCGCCCAGCTTCGGTGGCACCTCGTCGGCGGCGACGGCGGTGTTGTAGCCATCGATGTCACGGAAGCCGCATTCGCTGAGCAGGTCGTACCGTCGTTCCATCTCCCGAACGGCCCAGGCCAGGGCATTGGCGGCCTTCTTGGGATCGGTGACCGGTGCGGTGAGCAGGTGAGGGATGCGGTCGTACTGACCCATCTCCACCCGCTTGGGGTCGATGAGCACCAGCCGCACCTCGTCGGGCGTGGCCCGCATCATGATCGAGGTGATGATGGAGTTCAGACCCGAGGACTTGCCCGCACCGGTCTGGCCGGCGATCAGGATGTGGGGCAGCGTCGCCAGATTGAGCAGCACCGACCGACCGTTGATGTCGCGTCCGATGGCCACCTCGAGGGGGTGGGTGGCGTCGCGCGCCTCGGCCGAGGTGAGGACGTCGCCCACCGCCACCACCTCACGCTGGGTGCGGGGGACTTCCACCCCGATGGCCTGACGCCCCGGGATGGGCGCCAGGATGCGCACGTCGGGTGAGGCCATGGCGTAGGCGATGTCGTTCTGGAGGCTGGTGACCCGGCTGACCTTCACACCCCGACCCAACTCCAGCTCGAACCGGGTCACGGTGGGCCCGACGGTCATACCGATGAGACGGGTCTCGACACCGTGCTCGGCCAGCGCCGCCTCGAGGACCCGACCCCGCTGCTCCACATCGGCGGTGTCGACCTCCTTGGCCGTCGACCGCTTGAGCATGCGCAGCGGCGGCAACACCCAGTTGGAGCCGCCGTCGGGCGCCACGTCGAGAGCGATGTCGGCGTCCGAGCGCACCTCGGGCACGTTCACCAACGGGGTGGGGACGATCGACGGCTCGGCGTCGGCGTCGAAGGGGGACTCGACCAGCTCCGGCTCGTCGGCGGCCGGCTCGTCGGTCCAGCCGTGATCCCGCAGATCGATCTCGGCCCGGGCATCCTCGTCGGCGCCGACGCTGAACAGCGATCGGGTGCCGCTGCGCAGGGCCTGGCTGACCGGCCGCAGCCCGGTGGCGGCCCGGTCGGCCATCACGGTCACCGGCACGCCGGTGAGCACCACCACGGCCAGCAGAGCCATGGTGAGCAGCACCAGGGTGGCCCCCCAAGCATCGGCCAGGCCCACGAGCGGCCCGGCCACGCCCAGTCCGATGACACCGCCGGCCGAACCGAACACGTCGATGCCGGCGCCCCACTCGGGCTCGCCCTGGAAGAGATGGAGGAAGCCGGTGACGGCCATGGCCGCGAGCAGCCCACCGACCACGTAGCGCAGGGGGATGTCGTAGGTGGCCTTGTCGGCCCGGATGAGACCGACGCCGGCGGCGAGCATGGCTGGCGGGGCCAGGAAGCGGGCTGCGCCGAGGAGCAGGCTGAGGAGGTTGTCGATGCCGGTGCCGAGGGGGCCGGCGGCATCGGCGTACATGCCCAGGCCGGCCACCACCCCACCGAAGCACAACACCAGGCCGATGATGTCGAGGCCCTGGCCATCGAGCGTCGAGGTCTTGGCTTTCGATCGAGACGACCTTTTGGAGGCCCCCGATCGGGATGGGGTCTTCTTCTTGGTTGCCACAGCGGCAACAACGCTAACAGGCCGTGCGCGCCATGCGTCGCTGCTTGCGCGCGGAGGGTGACTACGGGCTGTCCGTGAGGAAATCGGCCAGGGTCTCGCTCACCAGCTGGCGTCCCGTGGCGTTGACATGGGTGAGGTCGCGCAGTTGCTGCGGACCGACGACATCGGTGAGATCGAGGAACTCCCCCCCGGCCTCGGTCACCCGCGCCCGGTAGTCGGCGACGATGCCGTCGACGGCGGACTGTCCTTCGGGGTGCAGGTCGATGAGCTCGCGACTGGTCGGCATGGCGACGACAACCACCCGCGCCCCCTCGCGCTGCCAGGTCTCGACCCATTCGATCACCGCGTCTCGGACCAACCCACACCGAACGTCGTCGCGGAAGTTCGA
This sequence comes from Acidimicrobiia bacterium, assembly GCA_029858875.1. Classification (GTDB taxonomy): domain Bacteria; phylum Actinomycetota; class Acidimicrobiia; order Acidimicrobiales; family SHLQ01; genus JAOUEE01. The sequence continues at coordinate 17,951 of JAOUEE010000004.1, read as the reverse complement.
CCGATAGATGTCGCGAACGGATGCGGGGAAGCCACTGGGCTGGTCATCGATGATGATCCGACCGCGCGAACCCGCCGGCATCAGCTCGCGGCTGGCCGCCAGGAAGGGGCCGTCATAGCTCTCGGGAACACCGCCGAATATCCGGGCGGGCCCGGGTACATCGTCGAGGAAGGCCAGCGAGTCGAAAGCGACCGAGCTCTGGTCGAGGTCCACCAGGAAGGCGTCGAGCATCTCGGTGGAGCAGCTACCGAAGTCCTCGAACCACCCCAGCGCACGGATCACGGTGGACGGTGGCGGGGCCAGCCGCGCCCGCATCTGGCGATCCCATCCCGACGCGACGACGGGCGTCATCGCTCCGATGGCCGCATTCCAGACCACCCCACCCAGCCGATCCTCCAGCTGGCGCGGATCGAATCCGAACTTGGCGATGGACGACCCGACGAGGGTCACGTCGGGCAGCTGCCCACTGGTGACGAGGCGCTCCATCTCGATGGTCTGGTTCAGATGGTCGGCGTTGTACCACTGTCGCGAGGAGGTCTGGATCGGTCGTTCGACGAGCGCCAGTTCGAGCTCGTCGATGGCCGCCGACAGTCGGCCCGCCTCTGCCCGCGCCCCAGCCCGCGCGGCTGGCGTGGCGGTTCGCGCCGTCGCTTCGCACGGAGAGCGGAAGACCTGTCTCCGCACGTCACCGAGCAGACGGCCCGCCTCGTCCTCGGTGATGACCAGGTCATCGGCATCCGTCGTGATTGCGTCGATCGTCGACTGGAGCTCGACGGCGGCGCCCGACCAGGCCACGGCGTCCCCGCACGCAACCCGAAGCGCGCCGAGAGGCTCGGCCAACAACGCCGGAACGGTGCTCGAACCATCCGGCGCCTCCGTGGTCGAACCACCCTCCCCCGCGGTGGTCGAGCCACCGGGGCCCGCCGTGGTCGACGGTGCGCCACCGTCAGCCGAACCACAGCTGGCCGCGAGCATGATCGCCGTCAGCAGGCAGGTACCACGACGACCGAGCATCAGCTCCCTCGGAGGTACTCGGCCAGCGCCGCGGTCACCAACCGACGACCGGTGGCGGTCACATGGGTGAGATCGCGCAACTGCGACGGCTCGACGGCATCGGTGAGATCCAGGAGCTCGCCGCCGGCGGCCTCGACCAACTCGGCCAGATCGGCGCTGACCACGTCGTGGGCGACCTGACCCTCGGGGTGCATGGCGATGAGCTCGTCGGCGCTCCGCAGCAGAGCCACCACGACCCGGGCGCCCCGGTCGGCCCAGGTGGTGACCAGCTCCGCAATGGCCTGGAGCTGGAGCTCACAGACCTGGGGCTCACGGAAGTCGGCCTGGATCGCCTGTACCGAACCGGCCGGGTGCTCGACCCTCTCATCGCCGAGCCGGATTCGACCGCGGCTGCCCTCAGGGAAGCGGGCTCGGCTGTCCTCGATGTACGCGCCATCGTAGCTCGGGGGTGTCGCGCCGAACAGCCGCTCGGTACCCGTCACCTCATCGAGGAAACCGATCTCGGCGAAGGCGGCAGACCTCCTCGTCGTTGCCTCCTCGAAGCCGTCCTCGATGCCCTCACCGCAGTTGCGAAACACCTCGAAGGTGCTGAGCCCCAGCACCACCGCCTCTAAGTCGCCGATCGTCTCGTGGATCTGGCGGCTCCACGCCGGTTGACCGACCGGCGGCAGCCCGCCGATGGCGGCGTTCCAAGCCGGCCCCCCGGTGGCCTCGGCCAGCTGGGCCGGATCGAAGCCGAACAGCGCCACGGATGATCCCAGGATCAGGGTGTCGATCGACGCCTCGCCGGCGGCGATGTCGGCCAACTCGATGCTCTGGATGAGATGGTCCGACACGTACCACAGCGGCGCCGAGGTCTTCAGTGGGGCCCCGCCGACGACCGCGTTGAGGTCATCGAGAGCCGCGCTCGCCAGCCCGGCCCGAGCCAACGCATCGGCCCGCTGCGCCGGGGTCGCCGGCTCGGGTGTCAGCGGGCAACCGGAGAACACGACCGTCTCGTACAACCCGTCCATCGCCTCCTGAGCCGACGTCGTACCGACGATCTCGTCGAGGGGTGCGGCGGCGTCGTTGCCGACGAGCACGGCATCGACAGCTGCCACCAGGTCATCGGCCGCCGCGGTCCAGTCGACCGCCGAGCCACACGCCGCCGCCAGGTCCTCGGCGCTGGCCACGACCGGCACCAGGGCTTCGGGGGGTTCGGATCCACCGTCACCACCGCAAGCCGAGGCGCCCAGCGCCAGTGCCAGGATCAGAGCAGATCGACGCACGGGATGATCATCGGGCGGCGACCGGTGGAGTCGCTGATGTAGCGGCCCACGGCCCGACGAATCAGTCGCTCGAACTCGTCGGCGTCGACCACCCCCTCGGCCAGCGCGTCCTGCATGGCCGCGGCGCACTCCCGTTCGGCCCCGTCGAGGAACGCTTCGCCCGTCTCGTCGATCCAGCCCCGGGACACCACCCGGGGCGGTGCGGCCAGCACGCGCTTGGCCAGGTCGATGACGACGAAGGCCGACACGAAACCCTCCCGACCGAGGATGTCGCGCTCGGAGATGACGGGATCGCCCAGGTGACCGACCGATCCGTGCACGTACACGCGTCCCCCGGGCACCGAGCCCACCTTGGCCACACCGGTGTCATCGACACGGATCTGGTCGCCGTCCTCGCACAGAACGATGTGATCGTCGGGCATCCGCATCTCACGGGCCAGGCCGACGTGGGCGACCAGGTGCTCGTACTCGCCGTGCACCGGGACGAACCATTCGGGATCGGCCACCGAGTGGAGGGTCTTCAGCTCCTGTTGTTTGCCGTGTCCGCTGGTGTGGATGTCGACCTGACCGCTGTGCACGACCCGCACCCCGCGCCGGGCCAACGCCGAGCGGGTGTGCGACACCGCGGCCTCGTTGCCGGGAATGGGATGGCTGCTGAAGATCACGGTGTCGTCGTGACCGACCGAGATGAATCGGTTGTCGCCCGAACCCATCAGGGTGATCGCCGACCGGGGTTCGCCCTGGCTACCCGTGCAGATCACGCAGGTGAGGGTGGGGTCGAGGTCCTCGATGTCCTCGGCGGTGGCCATGTGGGTATCGGGCAGCGTGAGCATGCCCAGGTCCCGGGCCAGCTTGATGTTGCGCTGCATCGAATAGCCCAGGGGAACGACCGTCCGGCCCTCGGCGATGGCCGCGTCGGCGATCTGTTGCAGACGGTGGATGTGGCTGGAGAAGGCCCCGACGATGATGCGGCGACCTTCGTTGTCCCTGATGAGGCGGGCAAGGGTGGCCCCGACCTCGGTCTCGGAGTCCGACTGGCCGGGCGCGTCGGCGTTGGTTGAATCGCACAGCAGCAGGCGGATGCCGGGGTCGTGGGCCATGGCGCCGATCCAGCTGAGGTCGGTGTGGCGGCCGTCGACCGGGGTGAGATCGAGCTTGAAGTCGCTGCTGTGGAGGATGGTGCCCTGCGGGGTGTGGAACGCGGTGATGAGTCCACTGGGGGTGGAGTGGGTGACGGGCACGAAGTCGCAGTCGAAGGGGCCGATGCGGTGGCGCTCGCCGTCGTTGATGGCACGGAGGTCGCCGGACAGCCCGGCCGAGTCGAGCTTGCCACTGATCATGCCGAGGGTGAACGGCGACCCGTAGATCGGCACATCCAGCTCTTGGAGCAGGTACGGGATGCCACCGATGTGGTCCTCGTGACAGTGGGTGGCGATCATGGCGCTGACCCGGTCCCGGTTGTCGCGCAGGTAGCTGAAGTCGGGCAGGATGGCGTCCATCCCCGGGGACCGATCATCGGGAAACATCTGACCGCAGTCGAGGATGACGATCTGTCCGCCGGTCTCGAGCGTGGCACAGTTGCGGCCGATCTCGCCCAGGCCGCCCAGGAAGCTGATGGTGACGGGTTGGGCCACGACTCAGACCGCTCGGCCCAGGCCGGCGAGCACCTGGCGGGCTCGATCGGCCAGATCGTCGGGTTCGGGGCCCATCGGCGACCGGCAGTCGCCGCCGGGCAGGCCCAGGACCTTCAGGAGCGCCTTGGTGGGAATGGGATTGGGAGCGAGGTCGCTGCCCTCGAACTCGAACGAGGCCAGCAACGCCTGGTTGCGTTCGATGGCGGACCGCACGTCGCCGCCGCGGAAGGCCTCGATCATCTGACCCATCTCGACCGCGGCCCAGTGGGTGGCCACCCCCACCACGCCGATGGCACCGACCGCCAGTAGCGGAAGGGTGAGGCGATCGTCACCGCTGTACACGTCGAAGCCCGACGGCGCCTCGGCGACGAAGCGGGCCGTCTCGGCCGGGTCACCGCCGGCGTCCTTGAGGGCCACGATGTTGTCGACATCGTGAGCCAGCTTCAGCATCGTGGCCGTGGCGATCTTGCGGCCGGTGCGGGCCGGGATGTCGTACAGCATCACCGGCAGGTCGGTGGCGGCGGCCGCGGCGCGGAAGTGGGACTCGAGCCCGGCCTGGGAGGGTCGGTTGTAGTACGGGGTGACCTGGAGGATGCCGGTGGCCCCGGCGGCGGTCGCCCGTTCGGTGAGATCGACGGCGGCGCGGGTGTCGTTGCTGCCGGCGCCGGCGATCACGGCGACGTCGACGGCGTCGACCACGGCGGCGATGAGCTCACCCTGCTCGCCGTGACTGAGCGTGGCGCTCTCCCCCGTGGTTCCGGCCACCACCAAGGCGTCGTTGCCGTTGTCGACCAGCCAGCGGGCCAGGGTCTGGGCGCCGTCCAGGTCGAGGCCGCCGTCGGCGGCGAAGGGTGTCACCATGGCGGTGAGGACCTGACCGAAGCGGGCCATCAGTGGGCTCCTTCCGATGACCGATCGATGCCGAGGCTGGCCAGCAGCGTCTCGTGCAGATCGAACCACACCGTGTGATACGAGTCGATGAGTGGCTTGGCGAACCACTCGTTCTCACCCGCCTGCACCTTGGCCAGAGCGGCGGTGAAGCGGGGACCGATGGCGGCGAAGCGGGCCAGATACGAGGCCAGGTCGGCGCAGATGGGCTGCACCCGTCGGTCGATGCCGGCCAGCTCGTCGACGACGGCGGCGTCGTACGCCGCGTCGTCGTGCTCGTTGAGGACGTTGGCCTCCGGGTCCTTGACCTGCCAGCGCGTGCACACCGACAGGAACTCCCGGTTCAGGCCCAGGAACCGGCGGTAGGCCGCATCGATCTCGCCTCGGGTACCGGTGTGATCGAGCTCATCACCCAGGCGACGCTCGCCCTCGGTGCGACCCTCGGCGGTGAGCGCCCAACCCGACACCCGCCCGTCGCGGTGGGTGGCCAGGCCCCGCTCGGCCAGGGCCGCCAGACGAGCCTCGGTGTCGGCGGGCGCGAACCCCCACATCGCAGCCAGGACATCGGCCTCGACGAAGTTCTTCAGCCGCATGCCCAGCAGCAGCAGGAGGTCGGGATCAGATGGGAGCGACATCGGGCGCGAGGGTACCAGCGCGATCACGGGCCACCCTGCGCAGTATCAGGGGATAGCCGATCACGGCGATGATGGAGAAGATGAACCACTGGGCGGCGTATCCCCGGTGAGGGCCCTCGTCGAGGTCGGGCAGCGGCACCGGCGTGAGTGCCGCCGGGTCGGATTCGGCCTGCACGTATTGCCCCAGATCCTCGATGCCCACCGCCTCGGACAGCACGGTCACATCCGGGCGGTTGATCTCGGCCAGCTCGCGATCCGGAGCCAGCACACCCCCAGACACCGACGGCTGCAGGGTGCCCACGATCGTGACGTCACCGTCGCCCGCGGCCCACACCGACGGGTCGCCGTCGAGCACCGTGGACCGGCCGACGAACCCCCGCGCCACCAGCACGCTCGACCCTCCGGGCTCATCGAGCGGCGTGATCACCCAGAATCCAGGGCTGCTCTGCACGGTGCGGTTGGCCACCAGCACCGTGTCGGCGTCACGGTAGGCGCCCGTCACCTCGACCATCGTGAACTGCGACTCATCGGGGTCTTCGACCCCGGCCAGTGCGTCGGCCAGCGGAGCCGGCGCCAACGCGGCCCGTTGCTCGATGAGCTCGTTGCGTTCCACCCGCTCGTCGTGGCGGCGCAGCTGCCACAGACCGGCGCCGACCATGGCCGTGACCAACGCGCCCACGGCCAGGTGCGACAGGATCCAACGCGGCGAACGGGCGAAGGCGTAGCCGGGCAAGCTCAGAGCCCGAGGACCGCGTCGAGTCCCACGGTGACCCCCGGAAAGTCGACGATGCGGCGCACACCCAGGACCACGCCTGGCATGAACGACGTCCGATCGATGGAGTCGTGGCGGATGCTGAGTGTCTGGCCGGTCGTGCCGAACAACACCTCCTGGTGGGCCACCAGTCCCCGCAGACGCAGCGAGTGCACCGGGATGTCGCCCGGGCCCTTGCCCCCACGAGAACCCGGGACCACCTCGTGTTCGGTGGGGTCACGACCCCAGTCCGCCGAGGCGGCAGCCATCCGCTCCAGGGTCATCATGGCGGTCCCCGACGGGGCATCGATCTTGGCGTCGTGATGCAGCTCGATCACCTCGGCGCTCTCGAAGAACGGGGCGGCCAGCTCGGCGAAGCGCATCATGAGCACGGCGCCGATGGCGAAGTTGGGGGCGATCAGGCAGTTGCTGTCGCTGAACTCGGACCGGTACCGGGTGAGGTCGGCATCGGTGAATCCGGTGGTTCCCACCACGGCGTGGATGGCGTTGGCTGCGCAGTAGTCGAGATTCTCGCGGGCCGCCTCGACCACGGTGAAGTCGACGGCCACGTCGGCCTGGGTGGCGGGCAGGACATCGAAGTCCTCCTGGAGCTCGAGGCCGGTGGCCGTCCCGGCCAGGGCATCGAGGGGCGTACCGGCATGGTGGGGATCGACAGCGGCCACGAGCGTGAGGTCGGCTGCGGCCTCGATGGCTCGGCAGACCTCCTGCCCCATTCGCCCGCCTGCTCCGAAGACTGCGACCCGTGTGGACATGCGGCCAAGACTAGGGCCCGAGCAGTCACCCCGTGTGGTGCTCGACCCGCGGGCGTCCTGGCGTTCGGCCTCAGGCCGCCAGCGCGGCCACCGCCCCGGCGGCGGCCAGGACCCGGCCCTCCCCCAGCACTCGTCGCAGCACCCGATGCACGTCGTCGGCCTCGACCGCGGCGATGGCGGCGAGCGTCTCCTCGATGGGCGTCACCCGGTTTCTCACCGTCAGACCGGTGGCCATCCGTACCATGCGGCTACTCGAGTCCTCCAGTCCCAGCAGGGTGGCACCCACGAATCCCGTGCGGGACACGTCCAGCTCCTGATCGGTGATGCCACGCGACACCAGGTCGGCGATCTCACCATCGACCACCTCGAGCAGCTCGGCCACCCGGGTGTTGGCTGTGCCGGCATGGATCGAGAACGTGCCGCTGTCGGCGTAGGAACCCGACGCCGAGTAGATCGAGTACACAAGCCCTCGTCGTTCCCGAACCTCCTGGAAGAGCCGGCTGGACAGTCCGCCGCCGACGATCTGGTTGGCCACGGCGAGGGCATAGCGGTCGGGGTCGTCGTGGCCGAACGAGCGCCAGCCCAGCGCCAGGTGGGTCTGCTCGCCGGGACGTTCGACGAGCGGGGGCACGGTCGGCAGCTCAATCGGTTGGCGGCGCTCGGGCACGAGCCCGGACTCGGCGTCGGCGAACGTGGCCTCGACGCCGTCGACCAGCTGATCGTGGTCGACGTTGCCTGCGGCCGCGAACACCAGGTTCACCGGTCGATACCACTGGTCATGAAAGCCGCGCAGGTCGCCCTCGGTCATGTCGCCCAGCGACTCGTGGGTCCCCAGCACCTCCCAACCGAGTGGGTGATCGGGGAACAGCGCTCCGTGCATCACCGTGGCCGCGATGTCTTCGGGCAGATCCTCGCTGAGCAGGAGCTCCTCGAGGATGACCTGGCGCTCGGACTCGACGTCAGCGGCAGTGAAGGCCGGGCGGCGAATCACATCGGTGAGCACGTCGATGGCCAAACCGGTCTCGGTGTCGGGCACCCGAGCGTGAAAGGCGGTGTACTCCTTCGTGGTGAAGGCGTTCAGGTCGCCGCCAGTGCGGTCGATGGCCGCCGCCAACTGCGGCGCACTCCAGCGCGACGTGCCCTTGAAGGCCAGGTGTTCCAGGAAGTGGGACGCGCCGGCCTGTGACGGTTGTTCGTCACGGTTGCCGACGCCCACCCAGCAGCCCACGGCGGCGGATCGGGTACCGGGCATGACCTCGGTGACGATCCGCACGCCGTTGGCCAGCGTGGTGACTCGGGGTTCGCTCGTGCGGTGCAGCTGGCGAGCTCCGCGCCTCAGCGGCGGCGGCCACCGCCGCGGCGACCGCGGCCACCCCGACGACTGCTGCGCTCACCTTCGGGACCGAGGTCGCCGTACTCCTCTTTGAGCTGGGCGTCGAAGCTGTCCTCGAACGAGACCACGTTCGGCGTCTCGGTGTCGGCACCTCCGTCGCTGCTGTCCTGCTCGCGGTCGCTGCTACCACGGTCGCTGCTGTCTCGTTCGCTGCTGCCGCGGTCGCTGCTGCCACGGTCGCTGCTGCCACGGTCTCGGCCGCCGCGATCTCGATCACCTCGGTCACGGTCATCGCGACGCGGCCGGCTCTCGCCACCGCCCGACGCCTCACCGTCACCGCCGTGCTCCCCAAGGGGCTTCAGGCTGATCTTGCCGTTGGGATCGACGTCTTCGACGATCACCTCGATCTCGTCGCCCAGCTCCACCACGTCCTCCACCCGATCGATGCGCTTGGAGCCACCGAGCTTGGAGATGTGGACCAGACCATCGCGGCCCGGGAGGATGTTGACGAAGGCACCGAACTTGGTGATGTTGACGACCCGGCCGGTGTAGGTGGCACCGACCTCGGCGGTGGGCGGATCGAGGATCAGCTCGATCTGGCGCTGGGCCTCGTCGACGATCTCGGAGCTGGTGGACGCGATGGAGACCGTGCCCACGCTGCCGTCGTCGTCGACACTGATGTCGGCACCGGTCTCGGCCTGGATGGCGTTGATGACCTTGCCCTTGGGTCCGATGACCTCGCCGATCTTGTCGATCGGGATCTCGAAGCTCACGATCTTCGGGGCGGTGGGGCCGACCTCGGGGCGAGGCTCGGCGATGGCGGCATCCATCACGTCGAGGATCTGGTTGCGAGCGTCCTTGGCCTGGTTGAGCGCGTCGGCCAGCACGTTGGCGGGGATGCCGTCGATCTTGGTGTCGAGCTGGAGGGCGGTGACGAAGTCACGGGTGCCGGCCACCTTGAAGTCCATGTCACCGAAGGCGTCCTCGGCCCCGAGGATGTCGGTGAGTGGGGTGTACTTGCCCTCGGCGAACACCAATCCCATGGCGATGCCGGCGACCGATGCCTTGATGGGCACACCGGCGTCCATCAACGACAGACTGGAGCCACACACCGATGCCATCGAGGTGGAACCGTTGGACGACAGCACCTCGGACACCAGGCGGATGGTGTAGGGCCATTCCTCGAGCGACGGCACGACCGGGAACACGGCCCGCTCGGCGAGGGCACCGTGGCCGATCTCGCGACGCTTGGGGCCACGCATGAAGCCGGTCTCACCGGTGGAGAACGGCGGGAAGTTGTAGTGGTGCATGTAGCGCTTGCGGTCCTGGGGGGCGATGCCATCGACCATCTGGTCCATGCGCTTCATGCCCAGCGTGGTGACGTTGAGCACCTGGGTCTCGCCCCGCTGGAACAGTCCGGAGCCGTGCGCGGTGGGGAGCACGTCGACCTCAGCCGACAGGGGGCGCAGATCGGCGGTGCCGCGACCGTCGATGCGCACACCCTCGTCGACGATGCGCTTGCGCACCACCGCCTTGGTGAGCGAGCGGACGGCGGCCTTGATCTGCTTCTCGGCGTCGTCGACGTCGGCGAACTGGGGCAGCACGGCCTCGATGATGGCGGCCTTGGCCGCACTCTCGGCCTCGCCCCGCTCGGTCTTGTCGGCGATCTGTTGGGTGGCGACGACCTGGTCGCGCCCGGCGGCCTCGACGGCCGCGAAGATCTCGTCGCTGTGGTCGGTGGTGACGGAGAACTCCATCACCTCGGGCTTGCCGCCGACGGCGTCGATCAGTTCCTGCTGGAGAGCGATGGCTTCCTTGATCCACTGCTTGGAGGCTTCGAGGCCCTCGGCCAGCACGGCTTCATCGACCTTGGGGGCGCCGGTCTCGTAGTTGTCCCACGAGCTCTCGGTGCCACCGGCCTCGACCATCATCACCGCGACATCGCCGTCGTCGAGCTGACGACCGGCCACCACCATCTCGAAGCTGGCATCGCTGCCCTCCTCGTAGGTGGAGTGGGGCACCCAGCTGCCGTCGGCCGAGTACGCGATGCGCACGGCGCCGATGGGGCCACTGAAGGGAATGGGCGAGATGCACAGGGCGGCCGACGCACCGTTGATGGTGAGCACGTCGTAGGGGTTCTCCTGATCGGCTCCCATCACGGTGGCCACGACGTGGACCTCGTTGCGGAAGCCCTCGGGGAACGAGGGGCGCAGGGGCCGATCGGTGAGGCGGCAGGTGAGGATGGCGGCCTCACCGGCCCGGGCCTCGCGTCGGAAGAACGAGCCGGGGATCTTCCCGGCGGCGTACATCTTCTCTTCGACATCGACCGTCAGCGGGAAGAAGTCGGCGCCCTCACGGACGCTGCGCGAGGCGGTGGCGGCCACCAGCACGATGGTGTCGCCGAGGCGAGCCATTACGGCTCCATCGGCCAGACGGGCCAGCTTGCCGGTCTCGAAGGACATGATCTTGTCGGGCGCGCCACTCACGGCGGCCGAAACATGTTTTACGTCGGACATTGCTCTGGGTTTTCCTCTCAGGGGGGCATCGCCATCGAGGTCAGTTCCCAGTTGGATGTCTCCCGACCGGTCCCTCGTCGGGCGAGGGTGAAGGCCGAGCTGCACGCAACTGGCAGCTGCTCACTCGAAGGCGATGCCTGATGATGTTCGCGTCGGCGCACGTTGCCCCGACGCGATTCGAGCGGCCCGGCGGGCCGCTCGGTGATGTTGTCAGCGCCGGAGGCCCAGGTGGGCGACGAGCGCTCGATACCGTTCGACGTCGTTGGCGGCCACGTAGTCGAGCAGCCGACGCCTTTTCCCGACGAGCATGAGCAGACCACGCCGACTGTGATGGTCCTTCTTGTGGACCTTCGAGTGTTCGGTGAGGTGGTCGATGCGATCGCTGAGGAGCGCGATCTGGACCTCCGGCGACCCTGTGTCGTCGGCAGGCAGATCGAAGGCCTCGGCGGTTCGCGTGATGGTTTCCGTCTTCGACGGAAGATTCGTGGGATTGCTGCCCATCGGTTACTCAACCTCGTCGGTATGTCGTCAGTGGGTATCGGACCCGGCCTCTCGGTGCGCGATGCGACACCAGAAGCGGAACCCGGTCAGGCTACAGCCGTTTTGGCGCAACCGACTATGGCGGTCAGGGAGGCGGCCACGTCGGCGTCGGTGGTGGCCCACGACGATACCGAGATCCGCATGAAGCGCTGGCCGTGCCATGTGGTGGCCCCGCACCAGCAGGTGCCGTCGGCCTGCACGGCCGCGATCGCGGCGTCGGTGACGGCGTCGTCACCGAAGCGCACCAGCACCTGGTTGAGGACCACGTCGTTTCCCACCTCGAAGCCGGCGTCGACCAGGCCGGCGGCCAGGGTGCGGGCGTGACCGCACGTACGCTCCACCAGCTCGGCCACGCCCGATCGACCGAGGGTGCGCAGCACGGCCCACACCTCCACGGCCCGAACCCGTTGCGACGACTGCGGCGTGCGGTTCATGGCCTCGACATCGCCGTCGGGGAGATAGGCGGCCTGCATGGCCAGGGTGCGGGCCAGGGCAGCGCGATCACGCACCAGGGCCAGACCGCAGTCGTAGGGCACGTTGAGCCATTTGTGGCCGTCGGTGGCCCACGAGTCGGCTCGGGCCATCCCGGTCGTGCGGTTCCGGGTGGTCGGGCTGGCGGCGGCCCACAGACCGAACGCGCCGTCCACGTGGAGCCAGCCGTCGCGCTGGGCCACCCAGTCGGCGATGGGCTCGAAGGGGTCGAAGGCGCCGGTGTTGACGTTCCCGGCCTGGGCGCAGACCAGCACCGGTCCCGCCACATCGGGGAGCCGCCCGGCGTCGAGGCGGCCCTGATCGTCGGCCGGCACGGCCACCACCCGGTCACGGCCCAACCCCACGAGGGCCAGCGACTTGGCGATCGTACTGTGGGCTTGCTCCCCCACCACCACGGTCAGTTCGGGAGCGCCGAACAGCCCGTTGGCCGGCGCGTCCCAGCCGTGGCGGCGCAGCACTTCGTCGCGCCCGACGGCAATACCCGTGGCGTTGGCCACCGTGGCCCCGGTGACGAAGCTCAATCCGGTGGATGTCGGCAGGCCGAGCAGGTCGACCACCCATCCGCGCACCACATCGTCGACGGCAGCCGCCACCGGCGACATCACCCGCACCGCAGCGTTCTGGTCCCACGCTCCGGCCAGCCAGTTGGCGGCGGTGGCGACCGGGTACGACGCGCCGGTGACGAAGCCGAAGTAGCGGCCGGCGTTGGACGCCACCGTGGCCGGCGACCCCACCTCGTCGAGCAGCGCCAAGGTGGCCGCCGGGTCGCCGGGGCCATCGGGCAGCGCCTCGGCCAGCCGGGCCAGCGCCTCGACGGCGCGGGGAGTGGGGGCCACGTTCCGATCGCCGATGTGGGCCACGTAGCGGCGGGCCCGGTCGGCGGCGTCGGCCAGCAGGTCGTCGGTGCTCATGGGCAGGACGGTACCGGGCCGCCCATCGCGTCGATCAGGCCGACGAACACCGGGTGGGGTCGACGGCCGAGTTGGGGTTGGAAGAGCGTGGCCACGAAGAACGGGTGGTCGGTCCGTTCCACTGCCCGAACCTCTCCCGTGCCGTCGACCGCGGCGACGCGCAGCCCACCCTGACCGGCCAGGTCCTGGTGCTCGAGGGCCAGTCCGTACGAGCAGGTGGCGTGCTCGGTGGCGGACGCGGTGCCGTACACCCCGGCCAGGCGGGTGCCCGGCGTGAGCACGACATCGATGTCGACGCCGGGCAGGGCACAGGCCAGCGGCGCCACCACGGAGAACCCGGCGTGGTCGCCGTACTCATCGTGGCCGGCATCGCGGTGACCCAGGACGTGGCGGGCATGCTCTACCAGAACATGTTGGAAGCCGCCTCACGTGCCGACCAGCGGGATGCCCTTCTCCCGGGCGGTGCGGATGGCCTCGAGCACGGGCTCCATGCGGTCGTACGGACTGCCGGGACCGATGACCGCGGCCGCGAAGGCACCGAGGGAGGGGTCGAGCTCGGTGGTCGGCAGAACCTGCACGTCGCGCGCGGCGGCACCCGCAGCCACGAGCCCATCGATGGTTGCCGCGGCCCGTTCGGGCCCGCCGTCCATGATCACGGCAATGGCGCTCATGCCCGCCGCCACACGTGGAGTTGGCTGCGGTACGGGTAGTCGAACGTGGGGCCCAGTCCGGCCACCGAATCGCGTATCCTCGCCGCCACTTCGGCCTGGGTGTGCTTGTCGAGGGCGGCGATGAAGCTCGTGGACAGGGCCCGATCCACCACCCCGTCGACGTCGGTGGGCCACGGGTTGTCGGCGAACCGCTCGCCATCGAAGACGAACCGGATGTCGGCGTCGATGGCCCGTCGCCAAGCCAGGGTGGCGTACCGAGGCGTGTCTCCGGCGAACTCGTCGGTGATCTCGGTGTACGCGGCCACCCAGGGCACCGACTGGTCGCGCACGTTCCACACCACCGCCAGCACACCGCCGGGGACGAGGACGCGGGCGATCTCGTCGAGGGCGGCCGCCGCGTCGAACCAGTGGAACGATTGGGCGGCCACCACCGCACCGGCAGCGCCGTCGGCCACCGGAATGGCCTCGGCCCGGCCGACGCTCCCGATCACCCCGGGCACGGCCTGGGCCAGCGCGGCCCGCATGGACGCCACGGGCTCGACCGCCACTATCCGGTGGCCCCGGCCCACCAATTCGGCGGTGAGGATGCCGGTACCGGCGCCCAGTTCCACCACGAGGCCGTCGGGCAGGCTCTGATGGAGCGCTTCCACGATGGCGGCGGCGTAGCCGGGCCGGGCCCGGCGGTAGGCATCGGTCCCGGTGCCATAGCCGCGCTCGGCCGCGTCGTGCACCATGGCCGCAGTCTGGTCGATGGCCCGTCAGTAGGCTGGCGAACATGGTCGGACCCGCCCAACCACGGTTGACCCACGTCGCCTTCGCGGTGGCCGACCTGGACGTCACCATCGCCTGGTACGCCGAGTTCACGGACCTGGAAGTGGTCCATGAGCGACGCGACGACGATGGCTCGGTGGCGTGGCTCGGCGAGCCTGACCGCACCGAGCATCCCTTCGTGCTGGTGGCCGCCGCGCTCGACGCCATGCCCGATCCGGGACCCACCATCGCCGGCTTCGCCCACTTCGGCATCGAGCTGCCATCGCGGGCCGACGTGGACGCCGTCGCCGAGCGGGGCCGAGCGGCCGGTTGTCTGCGGTGGGAGGTTCAGGACCTCGGCCCGCCGGTCGGATATGTGTGCGCGCTGGCCGACCCCGATGGCAACCTCATCGAGTTCAGCCACGACCAAGGGGTGTACGACGCGGTGGTCGGCCCGTGAGCCGCCCCGACGGTCCGGGCATGAGCGAACGCTGGCGAAACTGGCGGGCCGGCGTGGATCTCGACGAGTACGAGTCCCGCTGGACCGGCCCGGCGGCCGCGGGTGCGTCGGTGCACGGTGAGGCCGACCTGATCGAGCGCTTCGCGCGGGGAACCATCGTCGACGCGGGGTGCGGCACCGGACGCATCAGCGTCGAACTGGCCCGCCGGGGACACACCGTGATCGGCATCGACAACGATGCCGAGATGCTGACCCGAGCCCGGGTCAAAGCGCCTGAGGTCACCTGGCTGCTGGGTGATCTGGCCGAGATCGAGCTGCCTGCGGCCGTGGGGACGGTCGCCCTGGCCGGCAACGTCTTGATCTTCGTCGAGCCGGGCGCCGAGGCTTCCGTGGTGGCCAACCTGGCCCGCCAGCTGACGCCGGGCGGGTACTTCATCGCCGGTCACAGCGTGCACACCGGTCCGGCCGAGGTGGCCGACTACGACCGATGGGCCACCGCCGCCGGACTGGCACCGCGACACCGCTTCGCCGATTGGGATGGCAACCCCTACCAGGGTGGCGACTACGCGGTGTTCGTTGATCAGGCGCCGATGGGGCCCAGCACCCGATCGAGGTAGGGGTTGGCGAAGGTGCCGGCGGGGTCGAGCTCGGCTCGGGCGGCACTGAACTGGTCCCAGCGGGGGTAGCGGGGCCGCAGCGTGCGGTGGTTCTGGAAGTGCAGCTTGCCCCAGTGGGGCCGGCCGTCATAGTCGTCGAGGATGGCCTCCACCCCGGAGAAGTACGACTCGAAGGACGTGCCCTGGTAGACGTGGAAGGCCAGCCATCCGGAGTCGCGGCCCTCGGCAGTGGACAGCGGGATGTCGTCGGCGGCCGACACCCGTACCTCGATGGGGAACATGATGGGTTCGGCGAAGCCGGCCATGAAGTCGCGGACCCGGCCCAGTGCTTCGGGCAGTGCTTCGACCGGCAGGCCGTACTCCATCTCGTAGAACTTCACCATGCGCGGGCTGGCGAAGACCTTGTCGGAGCGGTCCACGAAGTCGCGCTCGGCCACGCCGGCCGACACCAGCTTGGCCACCCGGGGGGCCAGGGTGGGCATCCGCCGCCCGACCCGATTGACCAGGCCGAAGGCCACGTTCTCGGCCAGGATCTTCTCGCGCACGTAGGCCGACCGGGGTGGGGGTTCGGCTGGGCGATCGGTGCGGTTGTTGCGCTTCACCTGGCAGTTGCGGGCGCCGGGCATCCAGAAGAACTCGAAATGGTCGTTGGCCCGGGCCTCGCCGGCGAACCCGGCCAGCAGATCGTCGAGGGGCTCCTTGGTCTCGATGGCATGGAGGTTGAAGGCCGGCACGCACTGGAGAGTGACCTTGGTGACGATGCCCAGGGCACCGATGCCCACCCGGGCCGCGGCCCACAGATCGGCCCGCGTCGTCTCGTCGCACCAGATGACGTCGCCGGTGCCCGTGACCAGCTCGATGCCCACCACCGTGGTGGCCAGGTTGCCCAGTCGGGCCCCGGTGCCGTGGGTGGCGGTGGCGATGGCTCCGGCGATGGACTGGTAGGCGATGTCGCCCAGGTTGGGCATGGCCAGTCCCACCTCGGCCAACCGGTCGTTGAGGGCCGCGAGGCGGATGCCCGCCCCGACGGTGACCCGATGAGTCCCACGGTCGACCGATTCCACGGCATCGAGGTGGTCGAGGCAGAGCAGCATCCCGTCGGTGCACGCCGCCGCGGTGAACGAGTGGCCGGCGCCGAAGACCTTCACCCGCTGTCCGGCCTCGTGGGCCCGGGCCACGAGCGCGGCCACCTCGTCGACGGTGCGCGGCTGGAGCCGCTCGGCGGGCAGACACACCTGGTTGCCGGCCCAGTTGCGCCAGGGTTTGGTGTCGGCCACGAGCGGTCCTCGCCTCACCAGTGCCGGAGATCGATCGGCCACAGGTCGACGACCTTCTCGCCGTCGACCACCCACAGTTGCTGGTGGCGGGCCACCGTGGGGTCGACGTGGGCGGGCAGCAGCCGGACCCGCTCGCCCACCTGGGGGAGGCCGTGGTCGCCGGGCAACAGGGTGGTGTGCTCATCGGAGCAGAAGAACACGCCGCCGTCGGGCCAGGTGGGGTCGCCGTGGTCCATCCCGAGGGATTTCAGCCCGATGTCGGCCACGGCCCAGCCCTTGGCGCTGACGGAGATGACGGTGCCCAACACGGTGAGGGCCAGCTCGAAAGGCAGTTCGATGGCGCCATAGTGGGTGTCCATCAGGCAGTAGGACCCGGCCTGGATCTCGGTGACCCAGGTGTTGACGGCGTAGGTGCCGGTACCACCGCCCGACACGATGTCGCCGCCGACGTCGGCGTGGGCGGCCAGCAGCAGGGCCATCGACTCCTCGACCTTGGCGGTGCGCTCGACCGGGTCGGGCACGGTCATCAAGTGGCCCTCGTAGCCCATCACGCCGCGGACCTCGAGCCCACCCGCCCGGGCCCGGTCGGCCAGCCGCCCGGCGTCATCGGCCTCGCAGCCGCAGCGGGGCATCCCGACCTCGACGTCGACCAGCACCTGCTTCACCCCGCCCTGGATGGCGGCGTCGACCGTGATCTCGCTGTCGACGGCCACGGTGATGTCGGCCCCGGCGTCCACCAGCCGTCCCAGCGGGGTGCAGTCGAGCACCTCGTTGGCCAGCAGCAGGTCGTCGCCCACGCCGGCCGTGACCATGCCCTCGATCTCGCGGGGAGTGGCCGCACAGAAGGTGCGATGCCCTGCAGCCGCCAGCTCGGCGGCCAACGCGGTGGACTTGAACGCCTTCACATGGGGACGCAGCTCGGCCCCCGGCCGCGCCGCGGCCATGGTGGCCACGTTGGCGTCGAACACCGACCGCTCCACCACCAGCGCGGGTGTGGGGATCTGGTCGATCGTCGACGGGTCAGCCACGCGGGCGACCCTAGCCCGGCGCCGGTTCATTCGAGCAGGGGCAGTGATCGTGCATCGGTCTCGTCGCCCGGCATCGGTGCCGTCGGTGCGAGTGCCGGCCCCCCGACGCGTCCCGGTCCTCGGGTGGGTGGCGGCGCCGGGGTGGGTGGCGGGAGGTCGATGTGGAGTTGGCCGTTGGTCTTGCGGCGGTGGTGGTGGCGGCACAGCCACTGGGTGTTCCACAGCGCCAGCGGGCCGCCATCGGCGTGGTCCACCAATGCGTGGTCGATCTGGAGGTGGGCGTCGTTGCTGCATCCGGGCACGCAGCACGTCATGCCCCGCGCTTCGAGAGCGGTGCGAAGCTCAGCCGGTACGTGGCGCCCGTAGTGGACGACGGTGCGGATGTCGGTGCCG
>JAOUEE010000470.1 GCA_029858875.1 Acidimicrobiia bacterium | reverse complement strand
CCCCACCTGCGACCTCCCCGCCACCAAATGCGAGATCGACCACATCAAACCCTGCCTCAACGGCGGAGAAACCACCCAAACCAACGCCCAACCACTCTGCGACCACCACAACCGATGGAAGGCCCGCCACGGGCCCTAGTCCTCGGCCGGCCGATCGATTCCCACCACCGTGGTCAACAGCTCCGAATACGGCACCAACACCCGGCGACCCTCGTCGGTCTCGACCTCCAGCTTCACGCCGTGCAACTCGACGATGGTGCCCGTCACCACGTCGGTGTCGACCCGATCGCCCACGCCGACGACGTGACGCAGAGCGCGGGCCGCAGCCAGCTCGGTGGACACGGGGCCGCTACCCGAGAAGGCCACCAGGGCCGCGGTGAGGGCCGCGCCGAACAGCACCGCCGCCGCGGCCAGGGTGAGGATGGTGGTGTCCACCCCCAGCTGGTTGGCGGCGATCAGGCCGGCGGCGAAGAGGATGGTGCCCTTGATCACGGGCGGCACCCGGCGCCGGATGCCCTCGGACACGTGACCCAACGACCGCTCCGCCGCAGCCACCGCGAAGGTGGCCACGATGTTGGCGCCGATCAACACGATGGCCGCCGACAGGGCCCGGGGGATGTAGTCGACCAGGTCCTTGGGAAGCTGATCCAGCGCCTCCTGGTTGACGAACCCCAGAGCCGTCACCAAACCGATGATCAGGGCCAGCGAGAAGAACAAGCTGGCGATGGCGCCGGCCGCACTGCGCACCGCCTCGGGACGCGACTCTCGTGACAAGGCGGCTCGCACGATGCGGGCCACCACACTGCCCACCACGATGCCGGCCACCACCGCGATGGCCGCCGCAACCCACTCGTTCATCGGTCATCCTCCGTCATCAGGTTCTGCACGGTACGCCACGAGATCCCCATCAACTCGAGGAACATCGCCAGGTCCGCTCGATTGCGCATGGACTGGGTCATCCGCTCGCCCAGGCGCTGCACCAGGTCGTCGGGCGCCTGCAACGAGGCCGACAAGGCAGCACTCAGCGCCGGCACCGGCTCGGCCAGCTCCTCCAGGCGATTGGCGCACCGGGCGCAGGTGGCGACGTGCCCGTCCACATCGGACGGGCCGCCCTCCTCCAACCAGCGTTGGAGCTTGCGCTTGGACGGATGCAACCACCTCATGGCCGCCACCCCTCCAACGACCCGGCCAAGAGCCGGCGGGCCCGCAGCAGCCGCGTCTTGACCGTGGGCAGGGGCACCTCCAGCACGTCGGAGATCTCGTCGTAGGACATCCCCTCCACCTCACGCAGCACGACGATGGACCGGCTCAGCTCGTCGAGGGACCCCAGCGCATCCTCGAACGCGTCCACCGACGCCCGCGACTCCACCCGACGCTCGACCGACGCCTGTTCGGGCACCGGCGCCTCGGGCATCTCCGCCGGGTCGACGTGCACGTCACGGCGCCGGCGCAGGGCCGAGATGGCCGTGTTGTGGGTGATCCGCAGCAACCAGTTCTTCAACGGCGCCTGGCCGCGGAACGTGGGCAGGGCCTGCCACGCCTTCAGCAACGAGTCCTGGGCCACGTCCTCGGCCAGCGCGTGGTCGCGGGTCACGCTCAGCGCCACGCGGTACACCGCATCGGCATGACGGCGGGTGAGCGCGGCCAGCGCGTCGGCGGCCTCCATGGCCAACAGGTCGGCATCGGACTCCGAAGAGGACACCCGGGCCGGGTAGCGGGAACCCGGCCCGGGTGACGACGGCGGCGAGTGGGAGGGATCGGAGGGGTGAGCCCTCGATAGCAATACCTCCCACAACCGGCCGGTCGGCCACGTTGCCACCGTCATGGGAGAACTGACGCCGCACCGCACCAGGAAGTCGCGCCGGCGCGACGCGAAGGAGATTCGCGACCTTCTCCGCGGCTGCAGCGTCACCACCATCGACACACCATTACGCATACGTCGGCCGAGGCACCCATTTCCCTACCCGCCCCACGGCCGATCAGTCCTGGGGGCGCGCTTTCCCGAGCGCGCCCCCGGGCGCGTCCGTGGTCGTAAACTCCCGCCCATGACCAGTGTGCCGCAGCCCGATTTCGTGTGTGTCGGCATCGAGAAGTGCGGAACCACCAGCCTCCACGCCCTGCTCGATCAGCACCCCGACGTGTACCTGGGTCGGTTCAAGGAGCACTTCTTCTTCAACCGCAACTACGACGAGGGTTCCGCCTGGTACGCCGATCGCTACTCCACCTGGGACGGCCAGAAGGTGGTGGGCGACATCACCCCCTCGTACTTCCGACACCCACAGGCCTACGACCGCATCACCGAGACCCTGGGCGAGGACGTGCGGGGCATCCTGCTGGTTCGCCATCCGCTGATCCGGGCCTGGTCGCACTACGTGCACCAGCTGTGCCACGACGCAACCACGGGAAGCTTCGCCGACAACGTCACCAAGCCCCTGCCCGGCGTCGACCCGGTACCGGTGATCGAATCCTTCCAGGAGGCGTTCGGCCGCGAGGTCTCA
>JAOUEE010000469.1 GCA_029858875.1 Acidimicrobiia bacterium | reverse complement strand
CGCCGTCGCCTGACTCGGATCACCATTGAACGCACAACTCGCACTCGGCTCACCACCCTCGACACCGAACCCCACATTGCTCCCATTCACCGACGCCGGAGGACCCCCCAACACCGCCGCACAACCAAAATCATCATTGTCCACACAACCACCACCGCCGATGGTGAAGTTCGCGGCGTTGATGTTGAAGAACCGCACACCCTGACCGGCGCCGCTCTCGACCACCATGATGCGGGCCTGGGCCGTGTTCACGTTGGGAATGGTGACGGCCTGGGTCCCGTCGTTGGGCGTGTCGGCCAGGACCACGGTGGGAAAGCTGTTGCCCCCGTCCGTGGAGAGCCGGATGTCGACGTTCGGAGCATTGATCGCTCCCCCACTGGTGCCCGACACGCTCCAAGTGACGGTCTGGTTGGAGCCTCCGGCGTACACCACTGGCGCGGCCTGGCTGGTGACGGCGAACGGTGCGCCGGTGTCGTTGACCGTGACCACCACGTCGTCGGTGTTGACGCCTCCACCGTTGGCCCGGTTGTCGCGCACCGTCAGACGGAAGTTCATGGTGCGTGACACGGTGGGAATGAACTCCGACCAGCAGGCCTGGGGCGCACCGATGGCGCCCGTCAGCGCACCGCAACCGCCGGTGACGTTGGTGTTCCCTGCGGCGATGGTGGACAGCTTGGGCAGATACCGCGTGTTGGATGCGGTGGCCACGAAGGACCGGAACAGCGGGCCGGCGCTGTTCTCGGGATTGTCGAGGGCCCGTTGCTGCCCGAGGTCGCGCTGCTCCCAGTTGTAGGTCAGCACGTCGGCGCCGTTGGCGTCGGTTCCCGCCCCCTCCAACAAGAAGGGGGTGCGGGCCGGGATGACACCGTTGGCCCCGGCGTTGGCGGTGGGCACGCTGTTGCCGGTCGGGGTCGCGCCGATGTCACCGGGGCTTCCGCCGGTGGTGTGAGCGACGATCTCGTCGAAGCTGATGGAGTGGAAGTACGGATCGGAGGCACCCGTGGCGCCGTTGCCGACCAGTTGCAGGTTGTCGAGGCCGCAGATGCCGGCGTAGCCCTGGATGGTGGACCCGCTGCCCGGCTCGTACGCCGTGGGGCCATTGCGGTTTCCACCGGTGCAGCTGCCGCGGTTGCCGTTGAACGGGTGGTTGCCGCCGTACTGGTGGCCCACCTCGTGGGCGACGAAGTCCACCACGAAGGGGTCGTTGATCGGGTTCGCGGTACCGGTGGTGCCGCGGGCCTTCTGTCCGTTCACGCCCACCACGCCGAGGCCGGCGACACCACCCGAGGCGGTGGTGAACACGTGCCCGACATCGTAGTTGACACTCCCGATCGCCCCATCGACCACCCCCTGGTTGGTGTCGATGTCGTTGCTACAGTTGCAGTAGGGGTCGGTTCCGCTGTTGGTGAAGACCACGTTCGCGTTGTCGCCCACCAGCACCATGCGCACGGCGACCTCGACCTCGTAGATGCCGTTCACCCGGTTGATGGCGGTGACGATGGCCGCCTGAGCCTGGGGGACGGTGCCGCCATGGAACGTGGTGTACTCACCCGTTGCCGCGAAGACGGCCCGGTGGGTGCGAAGCATCGTGCCCGAGCGGTTGGCGGTCGGCGCCTCACCGCCCTCGATCGGACCCAGGTCTTCGACGAGCTCCTCGGTGAACTCGGCGTGGGGGCTCGAGAGGTCGCGCTTGAAGTAGCTGACGTAGACGCTGGTGTCGAGGTGGTAGTAGGGGTCGATGTACCAGGCGCCGTCGGGCGAAAGCACCTGGGCGTGGAATCCCTGATCGGACACATCGATCTTCACGGTGGCGGCCGAGTCGTCGAGGCCCTGGCCGCCGTAGGTGCGGATGTCGGGGAACTGGGCCGCCAGGTCCGGCTCCATGACCGGCGCCTCGACGATCTCGAAGTCCTCGAATCCACCGTCGGGTGTGGGTAGCGAGATCACCGAGCCGCCGCCGGCCGGTGCCGCGCCGGGCGAGGGCTCCACGGGCGTACCGCCCAGGTCGGTGATGAGGCTGGCCTGATCGAGCGACAGGGCCTGGAACCGCTCGGGCGCCACGGCCACGTCGACACTGGCGTCGGGGGGATCGGGGATGGCATCGAGGGCCGTCCACGTGACGGCCGGAGCACCCGGATCATCGCTCTGCGCCCCCCCGGCGGGCGCAAGACCCAGCATCAAGACGACCACAACCGCCAAAGCCAACACCAGTCGCCTGATCATGAAGATTCCCCTGTCCCGTACCATTGCTCCCCACGATCCTGGACCCGTTCCAGGGAGGGCGAGATGGCAACGTAGTCGCCCTCATCGGACCGCGCAAAAACCATCGTCAACGTTGAAAGGCCATGAAAGATGTCTTCGCTCCTACCAGGGCGTCCGTCGGGCCCCAGCCGTCGGCGTTGTGCCTGGCGATCGACGCTGGAGGTCCTCAGCGGTCGCTTTGGATCGGGTCTCCCGCTGATCGCAGCAGCCGCCGGGCCACCACCGCGTACGCACCCCGAG
>JAOUEE010000468.1 GCA_029858875.1 Acidimicrobiia bacterium | reverse complement strand
ACGCTGTTCGGGTGACCCGAATACGCAACCTCGCCTGGCTGGTGCTTCCGGTCTGGACACTGCTCGTGTGGGTCCCCCGGATCCGCAACATCTGGACCGACGACGAGTTGTCCGCCGGGGGCCAGACCGTGCGGACCGCGTGGGCGCTGGTCTTCATCGCCTTCGCCGTCGGGGCCGTCGTGCTCGCCGTCCGGCGGTCGGCCACCGAGCCGGGATCGCCGAGGCAACGGTGGATGCAGGCCTTCGTCGTGTGGACGGTGGCGTTCTGGGCGATGCGTGGAACCCAGATCGCTCTGGCCGATCACCAGACCTCGTTCATCGTGGTGCACACCGTGCTGGCGTCGGTGTCGGTCGGGCTGGCCGTGTGGAGTTGGCCCCGGCCCGCAGCCGGCTGGTTGGCCCACGATCCACCTCTCGATCACGGCTGAGGACGCCGACCCGAGTACCATCGCCTGCGTCATGGGACAGGTCGTGCGTGTCATCGAGAAGCCGTCGAGCCGGGCCGATGTGGTTCGCTTCGAGACCAACCGCGTGCTCACCGGGATGGGCCACCGCCGCTTCCGCTCGGCTGACGATGCGGTGGGGGCCACGCCGGCCGACGAACTGGCCCGACGGCTGTTCGCTCGTGGCGGGATCGACGCCGTCCACGTCAATGGCAACGTGATCACCGTCGACCTGGCCCAGCGGGGTACCGACGGGATCGTCGAGATCATCGAGGGGCTCTACACGTACTGGCAGCCGGGCATGGCCCCGCTCAGCGACGAAGAGCTCATCGCCCAGCTCGACGAGTAGGCCCGGGCCGACCGCGTCCGCTCCCGAACCGGTCCGGTGATGGCGCGCCGGGCACCCCCGCATCAGCGTGGCGGCCGGGTGGGTCAGGGGCCCAGCTCCCACAGCAGGCGGTGGTGACGGGTGCGAACCGGGTCGGGCTCGACGCCGTAGGCCTCGAGCAGCACCTCCTCCCACCCCGGGCCGTAGTTCCAGACGGTGCTCCAGGTGGCCACCGCCAGGTCGGCCCAACGATCAGCCACCCCGAGCGAGCTCAGATCCACGTGTCCGACGAAGTCCCCGTGATTGTCCACGATCGTGTTGGGGGCACGCGCGTCACCGTGGCAGACCACAAGGCGGTCGACGGGGGAGCGTCGGCCACCTCGGCCAGCACCTCGTCCACGGTGCGTCCGGCGACGTCGTGGCGCCAGCCCGCCGGGTCGATCAGTCCCTGGGCCGCCCGTCGCCCGGCCTCGGCGATCCGGTCCTCGCCCGACCACGAGAACGAGCAGCTCGTCACCGCCGGACCGTCGTGCAGCCGACGAAGACCCGCGCCGATGGGCCGGACCGCCGGCGTGGAGTCGACCTTGCGTGGCGCGATCACGGCGTTGTCACCCGGCAGGGCCCGGGTGACCAGCCAGGTGCCGCGGTCGTCGCCATCGTGGTCGATCACCTCGGGCACGATGACGTCGGTGGACGCCCACAGCAGGCGTCGGACCTCGGCATCGTGGTCGATGCCGTTGCCCCGAGGATTCCACTTCAGGAAGCAGCGCCGATGGCCGACCCCGATCTCCACCGTCAGGCCGCCCAGTTGGTTGGCCCAGACGGGCCGCATCCGCCGACCCGCTGCGTAGCGTCGCACCGCGGTGGGCAGCTCGACGTCGGTCGGGGGCGGTCCGGCGATCACCGGGTCATGCTGCCATCCCGTCGGCGGTCGATCAGGTGGCGTGCTGGGTGATCCAGGTGTGCATGGCGATCCCCGACGCCACGCCGGCGTTCACGGACCGGGTGGAGCCGAACTGGCGGATGGCGCACACGCGATCGGTGGCGGCGATGGCGGGAGGCGACAGACCGGGGCCCTCCTGACCGAACAGCAGGACGCACCGGCGGGGCAGGGGAGTGGTGTCGAGGTCGACCGCCCCCTCGATGTTGTCGATGCCGATGATCGGCAGCGAGTGCCCGCCGGCCCACTCCACCAGGGCATCGATGTCGGGGTGGTACTCCACGTGCTGGTAGCGGTCGGTCACCATGGCCCCCCGCCTGTTCCACTTGCGCCGGCCGACTATGTGCACGGCTGCGGCCAAAAAGGCGTTGGCGTTGCGCACCACTGTCCCGATGTTGAGGTCGTGTTCCCAGTTCTCGACGGCCACGTGGAAGCCGTGGCGGCGTTCGTCGAGATCGGCCACGATGGCATCCATGCGCCAGTAGCGGTACCGATCCACCACGTTGCGGCGATCTCCTTCGGCCAGCAGCTCGGGGTCCAGTCGCGGATCGTCGGGCCAGGGTCGGGGATGAGGGCCGACCCCCACCTGGTGGACATCCGATCGCATCGGGTCAGCATGGGCCGCTTTGCCCGGTCGCGGCGACTCGGACGAGAGTGGAGGCCCGACCGAGCGAAGGGGGCGAACCGATGGGCGACGAGCAACCGTGGTGGCGTGACGCCGTCGGCTACGAGGTGTACATCCGCTCGTTCGCCGACAGCAACGGCGACGGCATCGGTGACCTCCGCGGCCTGCTG
>JAOUEE010000467.1 GCA_029858875.1 Acidimicrobiia bacterium | reverse complement strand
CACCGACCCGACCGTCACCGAGCCCGACCCCACCGTCACCGTCACCGAAACCGTGCCGGTCGAGACCGTTCCCGCCGGTGTGGAGGGAGCGTGGGCAGCCGATCCGCTCTCGGTGGCCGGCTACCGCGTGGTCGAGAACTTCCGGGGCGTTCCCGACTTCGAGGCGGTCGGCCGCACCACCACTCCCATCACCGGGTCGATGACCATCACCGGCACGGTCATCGGCGATGCCTCCTTCACCGTCGACGTCGCCGGCATCGAGAGTCCCGAATCCCTGCGTGACGGACAGTTCCGTCAGGTGATGAGCACCGACGAGTTCCCGACGGCCACCTTCGAGTTGCGCTCCCCCATCGAGCTCGGTGAGGTGCCCGCCAACGCCGAACCGATCACGGTGACCGTCGTCGGCGACCTCACCCTGCGCGGCGTCACCCTTCCCGTCACCTTCGACATGACCGCCCAGCTCAACAATCAGAAGATCGAGACACTCGCGCAGATCCCCATCGTGTTCAGCGAATTCGGCATCGACACGCCTTCGGCACCGGGCATCACGGTGAACGACAACGGGTTGCTCGAGGCTTCGATCATCTTCCAGCGACCCCAGTAGGAGGTACCATGCGCGCCCACCCGATCGCCACGTGGAGCCAGGTTCGGGACCGCGAGCCGGCCGGCGCGCTCGTCAGCAACGTCGACCTGGTGATCATCCGCTTCGACGACAACCACTCGGTGCTCTACGGTCGGTGCCTGCACCGTGGCGCACTGATGAGCGACGGCCACCTCGAGGGCGACAACCTCATCTGCGGTCTCCACGGCTGGGACTACGTGTTCCACACCGGTGTCAGCAGCTACGACAACCGCGAACGACTGCACAAGTTCTCGTCCTGGCTCGACGGCGATTCGCTGATGGTCGACCTCGACGAGATCCTGCGTTGGGAGAAGGAGCACCCCCAGCCCTTCGACCGGGAGTCCTACCAGGGCACCTACCAGGACCCCCACGGCACACCGGACGAGCCTCACGTGGGCCTCATCCGGCAGCTGGCCGACGAAGGCCTCGAGTACCTCGGCCACCACGGGCCGGTCACCTCCATGGGTGTCTCCCGTGAGCAGCTGCCTCACTGGGACGACATCCAGTTCGTCACCGCCCAACTGGCCCGCAAGCCCCAGCTCGACGAGGTCGACGTGACCACCGATGTCGTGATCGGGCCCAACGCCGACAAACCGCTGTACCTCGACATCCCCCTGTTCGTCAGCGACATGAGCTTCGGGGCGCTGTCCGAGGAGGCCAAGGTGGCGCTGGCGACCGGCGCCGAGCTGGCCGGTACCGGCATCTGCTCGGGCGAGGGGGGCATGCTCCCCGAGGAGCAGGCGGCCAACAGCCGGTACTTCTACGAGCTGGCCAGCGGGAAGTTCGGCTGGTCGCTCGACAAGGTCGAGCTGGTCCAGGCCTTCCACTTCAAGCTCGGCCAGGGTGCCAAGACCGGCACCGGTGGCCACCTACCGGGCAAGAAGGTCACCGGTAAGATCGCGGACGTGCGGGGGCTCGACCCCGGTACCGACGCCATCTCGCCGTCCACGTTCGTCGACTTCGTCTGCGAGGACGACTACCGGCGCTTCGCCGACGAGGTGCGGGAGGCGTCGGGCGGTATCCCCATCGGCGTCAAGCTGTCGGCCCAGCACATCGAGGACGACATCGATGCCGCCCTCCGGGTGGGCATCGACTACATCATCCTCGACGGGCGGGGTGGCGGCACCGGTGCGGCACCGGTCGTGTTCCGCGATCACATCTCCGTGCCCACCATCCCCGCCCTGGCGCGGGCCCGGCGCCACCTCGACGCCCGCGGCCGGGGTGATGTCACCCTGGTCATCACCGGTGGGCTCCGCACCCACACCGACTTCGCCAAGGCCTTGGCGCTGGGCGCCGATGCCGTCGCCGTGTCCAACTCGGCCATGCAGGCCATCGGCTGCCTGGGCATGCGGGCCTGCTCGTCCAACAACTGCCCGGTCGGCATCGCCACTCAGCGAGAGGACCTGCGCTCCCGACTGGTGATCGACGACGCCGCCCAACGCCTGGCCCGCTTCTTCGAGGCCAGCACCGCGCTCATGGGCGTGTTGGCCCGGGCCTGCGGCCACACACGGCTCGATCAGTTCTGCACGGACGACCTCACCACGTTCGACCGCGACATGGCCCACCTCACCGACATCGCCTACGGGGGCGTGCGGCTCTGAGTCCACGACCAGAGAAGTAGCCGCCACACCTGCACTACCGTCGCGGTGCGACCGAACGGGAGAACCGATGGCCACCGACGAGACGCCTTCCACCGAACGACCGCCCGTACCCGACAGCGACTTCGACTGGCACAAGGTGGCCGAGGTCGAGGACCTGCCCGAGGGGCGGGTGAAGACCGTCACGGTGGGTCGACGCAGCCTGGCCCTGGCTCACCACGAGGGCCAGTACGGGGCCCTCGACAACCACTGCCCGCACCAGGGCGGTCCGCTGGGCGAGGGGACCAT
>JAOUEE010000120.1 GCA_029858875.1 Acidimicrobiia bacterium | reverse complement strand
ACTCCTCGATGTGGCTGACGAAGGCCCGGTCCACCTTCAGCAGATCCACCGGGAGCTCGCGCAGGTAGGCCAACGACGAGTAGCCGGTGCCGAAGTCGTCGATCGCGACCCGGACCCCGTTTCGGCGCAGGATCGCCAGGGTCGACGCCGCTTCCACCCGATTCTCCAGGAGTACCGACTCGGTGATCTCCACCTGGAGGCGCTTGGGCGACGCGTTCGCCTCACGGAGGGCGGCTGCCACCCGGGATGCGAAGTCGGGGTGCGTGAGTTGTGCGCCGGACATGTTCAGCGACAGCACCGTCGCCACCGTGGGAACATTGGTCGACCACTGGGCCAACTGGCGACAGCCGTCCCGCAGGACGCGGTCGCCCAACGGGATGATCATCCCGGTCTCCTCGGCCACCGACAAGAAGTCGGCCGGACTCACGATGCCGTGGCCCGGACGATTCCACCGCACGAGGCCCTCGAACCCGACCAACCCGCCCGAGATGCCGAACACCGGCTGGTACCAGAGCTCGATCTGATCCTCGTCGAGCGCGGTGCGCAGGGCATTGGCCGTCTCGACCCGGTGAGCGGCCCATTGGCCCAGATCGTCGTCGAACAGCTCCCACCGTGCGCGCCCGGCGGCCTTGGCCCGGTACAGCGCGAGGTCGGCGTCGCGCAGGAGGTCTTCGGCCCGGGCGGCACTCCCGGCCACGGCAATGCCGACCGACACGGACAGCGACATCGACAGCGGCTCCTGGAGGAACGGCTCGGCCATCGTCTCGAGGACCGCGTCTGCGACGAGGGTGACCGACTCGACCGCACTCACCTCGGGGAGCAGGGCCACGAACTCGTCGCCGCCCACTCGGGCGAGCAGGCCACTCGATCCGATCACCGAGCGCAATCGGGTCGCCACCTCGACCAACACCCGGTCGCCGGCCCGGTGACCGTGGGCATCGTTCACCGCCTTGAACCCATCGAGGTCGCAGTACAGCACGGCGGTGCGACCGCCGCCGGGGCGGCGCAGCGCTCGCTCGGTCTCACGCAGGATCACGGCCCGGTTGGCCAGACCCGTCAGGGTGTCATGAGTCGCCTGATAGGTGAGGGTCTGGTCGGTTCGATCCCGTTCGAGGGCCAACAGGGCCAGTCCCACACACGATCCGATCACCGGCGGCCGAGGGCCGGTGAGTGGCTCGGCTCCGACCCGAACCAGCCAGGCCGTCGGTTCGCCGTCGTCATCGTGCAGGCGGATCGGCTCGGCAGCCGGCAGCAATGGGTCCTCGGTGACGATCGCGTGCTCGACGCCAGTCTGGCGGGTGGCCAGGTCGGCGATCATGGTCAACGCCGTGCTCACGTCGCCGCCGCGAGCGATGTGCTCGAGGATGTCGGCTTCCGCCGTCTCCGCGGCAACGGCTCGGCGGACGGCCTCGGTCATGTCGTCGAAGGCCTTGGCGATCACGGCCACCTCGTCACGTCGCGAGTCGCCGATGGGCGCGCGATCGAGATTGCCGTCGGCAACGTCGACCATGTGGCGTTTGAGCCGCAGCACGCGCCGGAGGTACAGGTAGGACCCACCCAGCGCGGCAGCCAGGCTGGCGATGACGACAGCGGACCCCACGAGCACCGTCGCCCGCATGGTCCCGGTCGCCTGCCGGCGGTCAGCGGCGATCGCCCGAGCGGCCGCCGCCGACTGCTGGTCGGCGCCCTGGTCCAGTTGCGTCCGCCACGAGTCGCTGAGCTGACGCCATTCCGGGATCGTCAGCTCGGGCACAGCCGAACCGCCCCGGGCATCCACGTGGTCGCGCACGGCGATGAGCCCACGGGGTGGCCCCAGGTCGATCGTGTCCGCGGCAAGGGGCATCTGGTGCACCAGTTGCAGACGAACCGTCTCGGCATCAGCGGCCAGCATGGCCGCTTCGTGCGGCTCGGACTCCCACTCCCCGGCTTCGAGGGCCTGAAGGATCAGGGCCTGTTCGACCGACGCACCGGAGCGGACATCGAGGATCGTGTTGTAGGCGATCATCGGCGACGTCACCCGCCGCAGCGCAGGACCTGCGATCACCCTGACCAACGCCGCGTCCACCTCCGCCACGATCGGCTGGTACCGCGCGATGGCTTCTTCGACGGTGATGGCGCCGTCGCCGGCTGGCACCCGCCCGTCGAGCAGTCCCTGACTGTCGGCGAGCGCAGCCGCCACACCGCTGGACACCTCGGGGTCGAGAATCGCCTCGATGGCCCGGTACGAGGTCCACGCCGCTTCGAGGGCCCGGTCGGCCTCCTTCTGGGCACCGGCGAGTGATTCGTCGGCGGGCTCGGCGACGATCAGAGCCGCGAGCTGCACCACCTCGTCATCCACGGCGGACAGCAGGTCACCCAGATCGCTCGACAGGGCAAGTGCCGCGTCGGCCCGCTCCAGATGGTCGAGGTCATCCTGGCGGTCGACGAAGATCCGAGCCGCGAAGCCGATGAGACCCAGCAGCGGGATGAGCAGGATGAACAGGAGGCGGCGGGCCATATCCCGCTCCAATCGGCGCCGATCCGCCGAATTCGAGGGCATCGACCGCCCCGTGGCGATCGTTCAGACGGCGTAGACGGCCGCGCTCAGGACGGCGGCCAGCACCAGGAACGGGCCGAACGGCAAGGCCGATGATCCATGATCATCCCGCCAGATCAGATAGCCGCTGCACAGTCCGAGCAACAAGATCGCGGCGACGAATGCCAATCCGACCGCATTCCAGCCGAGCCACCCCAGGTACAGACCCATCACGGCAGCCAGCTTCACGTCGCCCAGACCCAGGCCGGCCGGATACACGAGGTGCAGTACCAGCATGCCGAAGAACCCCGCCGCGGCCCCGCCGATCGCCCCGCCGATCGATCCGACATCGAACGCGACGGTGATGGCGGGGAGCGCGCCCAGACCGACCAGGAACGGGATGCCCAGCAGCACGTTCGGGAGCCGGAGCGACTCCAGGTCGATGATCGCCGCTTCGATGAGGAACACCGACATCAGCGCGAACACCAGGAGCTGCCACGAAGGCCCGAATCCCACGGTCAGCAGCGCCAGCGCGGTCGCGTGCGCTCCCATTCGCACTGGCCAGGATGTGATCGCCGAGTACTCGACGCCCTCGGGATCGAGAGCGGCGTCGGTCACTCCCGCACCAGGAGATCATCGATCAGTTGCTCGGTGACGAAGCCACCCATGGGGGCGAGCCGCCGGTGGGAGTAGTCCCGCGTGAACTCGACGTCGACGTTGGAGATCCCGCGGCGGTTCTTCTCCACCGAGAACACCAGCTGATTGCGGAACTCGTGGACGCGCGTGGAGTCGAAGGCCGAGTGATTTCGCGACACCGCCGACAGCTTGTCGTTGGCCATGATGATGACGTCGGCCTCGTGACTCACGCCCGCCGATGCCTCGAGATGACCCATGCGGAGCCGACGGACCTCCATGCCCGGGTCGTCGACCACGGTCGAGGCCACGACGGTGATGCCCTTCTCGACGCCCAGCCACTTGAGTCGCCCAGCGGTGTCGGCCAGCTTCGTCCGATCGCGTCCGACCTTGCCGAGGTGATCGACCATCAAGACGGTGGAGTCGACGTTCTGCTCGACCGCCCGTTCCAGGCCCTCGTATCCGTCCTCCTCGGCATCGAGCGTCAGCAACTTGATGTTGCCGGCGTAGCCCATCGCGGCCATACCGGCGTCGGCGAGCATCTCGTTGGCCGAGGCGGCCGCAGCCCAGGTGGAGCGACCGCTGGCCACGTCGGTGATGGCCCGGCGTGCCTCGTGGGTGTCACTCGCCGCGTGGAGCTCGCCGATCTCGACCAGGCACAGGTGACACAACAGCGCCAGCTCACTGTGCTCGTAGTGGGCCATGATGACCTGCACCCCCGAGCGAGCCTGGTGTCGAGCCCACTGAACGAGCGCGATGGTCTTGCCGACACCCGGCCGCCCTCCGAGGAGCACCAGTTCTTCGGGGAAGAAGCCGCCATCGAGGACCGAGTCGAGCGGATCGAAGCCCGTCGCCACCGGCGTCACCGGCTGCGTCATCGCCGCCAACGATGCCGGTTCGAGGAGACGGTCGACGCTCACCGTCGTTTCTGGGGTTGGACGCATCCGGTTCATCCTCCTGAGGGGAAGTTGTCGAAGAAGCTGAAGACCGCCGGCGCCATGATCACCAGCACCAGCGCAGGGAGGATGCACAGAATCAGCGGGAAGATCATCTTCACCGGGAGCTTCTGGGCGTTCTCCTCGGCGCGTTGGCGACGGATGACCCTGAGCTCGGCGGACTGGGTCCGGAGGACGTCAGCGATGGGTACGCCCAGTCGCTCGGCCTGCTGGAGGGCCAGAACGAAGTGCCGCAACTCGTCCACATCGACTCGCTGGAGCAGCAGGCCGAAGGCCTGTTCGCGGGTCATGCCCAGGCGAATGTCGTGCAGGGTGCGACGGAACTCCTCACCCAGTGCCCCGTCGGTGCCCTGGGCCACGTGGGCCAGGGCCGCCTCGAATCCCAACCCGGCCTCGACGCTGATGGTGATCTGATCGAGCACGTCCGGGAGTTGCGTCGAGATCTCGTCCATGCGAGCTCGGCCCTTGTTGTTGAGCAACACATCCGGAACCAGGTAGCCGGCGGCGGTCAGCGCACCGGCCAGCGCGAACAGGTCGAGCCGACCGGGCTCGGAGGCCCAGTTGGTGAACCCGATCACCGCACCGGCGCCGCCCAGGATCATCTTGATGGAGAGGACCCGTTCGACGGGCCACCTCGCGGCCACACCGGCAGCGGCGATCTTCTTCTCCAGCCGCTCGAGGCTGCCGACCGGCGTTAGTCGACGTCCGAGCCGCCCGAGGCTGGACAACCCAGGGCGGACGACGCGCTCGGAGGCAGGTCGGGCCAGACTCAGCTGGCGGAGGTCGGTCAACCGGGCCGTGGCCAGGCGAGAACGGACATCGGGGTTGGCCCGGGTCGACGAGACCGACCACCACAGCACCGGCAGCGCAGCTGCGACACAAGCGGCGCCGACCCACACGGAAAAGGGAAGTTCACCCACGGATCTGACTCCTCATCTCGTTCACGCTCAGTACCTCACCTTGATCAACCGCTTCATCCACAGGCTGCCAACGACGATGCAGAGGCCGGCCACCACGAGGATCATGCGACCTCTCGTCTCGGCAAACAGCACCTCGCTGTAGTCCGGGTTGAGGACCGACGTGGCCAGGAGGACGAAGAAGGGAAGGGCCACGATCAGGTAGGCCGAGTAGCGGCCCTCGGCCGACAGGGCGGCGAACTGGCGACGGATGTAGTTGCGGTCACGAATGGTGGAGTTGACGTTGTCGAGCACTTCGGCGAGGTCGCCGCCCACCTCCCGGTGGATCTCGATGGCCTGCACCACCCAGTCGAAGTCCGCCACGTTGACCCGATCGGCCATGGCCCGGAGGCTCTCACCGAAGTCTCGGCCCAGACGGTGCTCGGTGGTCAGCCGGTGGAACTCGTCGGCGGTGGGGCTGGCCGCCTCCCGACCGATCAGCTCGGCTGCCTGGGGCAGGGCATAGCCCGCCCGGAGCGAGCCGGCCAACAGCTGCAGCGTGGAGGGGAGCTGCTCCTCGAACTGCTGTGAGCGTCGTGTGGCGAAGTGACTGACCGTTGCCCTGGCACCGACGACCACGACGAGGGGCAACACGATGGCGAACAACAGGCTGGCGAACAAGATCCCGACCATCGCCGCGCCGACGGCGATCACGGCGATCATCACCACGAACTCCGCTGGTCGAAGATCGATGCCGGCCCGCTCGAGAGCCTGGCCGAGGAGCCGGCCCCTCCCCTTGCGCTCGAGGAACCGGTCGGCCATGTCGGCCGCTCGGAGCTTGGCCCCTTCCATGACCGGTCCGGTGTCGCGCACCCGATCGCGGGTGCGGTTGGCCAGACGGACCGTTCCGCTGCCGGGCAGGAACAGGAACAGCCCGATGATCGTCAGGGCTCCAGCCAGAAGTGCGACCCCGAGGAGGCGACCGCCCGTGCCGGAGATCCAAGAAGGTTCGATCACCGATGTGCGGATCGGGACCGGCTCCTCGGACAGCTCGGAGGTGGCCTCCTCGGGGCCATCGGGTGCGGCCGCAAGCGGCCGCGCCTCGAAGTCGAACGTTCCCTGCCCACCCACGCCGAGGTAGTTGACGAACAGGGCGGCGGAGCCACCATCGTCGGTGAGCGGCTCGAAGGTGATCCGGTATTGACTGCCCAGCACGGCGGCGATGTTGTCGTACAGCCCGGTCAGGCTGGCCGTGTCCTCCGCCGTCACGACCCGCCCAGCGGTCGGCGCCACCAGCGACTCGAGCGCGGCCAGATCGGTCTGATCGGTCACGAGGGCGACGGCGTACACATCGGTGTCGGCGCGGCCGACCCGCTGCACGGCCTGCTCGAGCGTCAACGTGCTGGCGGTGTCGCGGCCGTCGGTGAGCACCACGACGGTGCGCCGCGAGCCCCGATCGAGCGAGAACTGCTCGAGGGACAGGTCGAGCCCGTCGTAGAGGGCGGTGTCACCGTC
Organism: Acidimicrobiia bacterium; assembly: GCA_029858875.1. Taxonomy (GTDB): domain Bacteria; phylum Actinomycetota; class Acidimicrobiia; order Acidimicrobiales; family SHLQ01; genus JAOUEE01. The sequence continues at coordinate 3,783 of JAOUEE010000120.1, read as the reverse complement.
GACGGCCAACGCGTTGATGGCCGCCGCCGCTTCCTCGGGGGCAGATCCGAAGGGCGCAGCCACGAACGCCTCGTCGTCGAAGCCGACGACGGCGACCTGCGCGGTGGGGGGAAGCACCCTGATGAAGGACACCGCCGCGTCCTTGGCCGCGGCGAGGGGTGCACCTTCCATGCTGCCGGAGATGTCGATGGCCAACACGATGTCGAGCTCGTCGTTGGGTAGGGGCTCGACGCGGATCGGACGGGGCACCTGATCCACCAGCACCGTCCAGCTGGTGTCGGGCACCTGGATGCCCGCCAGACCACCGGGCACGGCGACCGTGAACTCCACCAGACCCGAGTCGCGTGTGGTCACGTCGATGATCTCGACCTCGGCCGGCCCGTCGGCCTGAGCCAACACCGCCGACGGCACGGCCAGGATCAGCAGGCTGAGTCCGAGCCCGGCGATCAGGCGCCTCATCGCCGCTGCCTCCGAAGCTGCAGGCCGTCAGCCGGGTCACCGAACAGGCCATCGGGGAGCTCGATCCCCTGCTCGGCCAGGTGCTCGCTGAAGCGGGGCCTGAGGCCCGTGGGTTCGAGCTGACCGAGATAGCGGCCGCCGGCATCACGACCGGCTTCGTAGTCGAAGCTGAACAGGTCGCTGAGGGTGATGGTCTCGCCCTCCATGCCGTCGACCTCGACCACCTTGGTGACCCGCCGGGAGCCGTCTCGCAGGCGACTCAGGTGGACGATGACGTCGAGAGCCGACGAGATCTGCTCGCGAATGGCCCGAACGGGCAGGTCGAAGCCGGCCATCAACACCATGGTCTCGATGCGGGCGAGGGCGTCGCGGGGGGTGTTGGCGTGCAGGGTCGACATGGATCCCTCGTGGCCGGTGTTCATGGCCTGGAGCATGTCGAGGGCCTCTCCGCCGCGGACCTCACCCACCACGATGCGGTCGGGTCGCATGCGGAGGCTGTTGCGCACCAGGTCTCGAATGGTGACCTGGCCCTTTCCTTCGATGTTGGGCGGTCGGGCCTCCAACCGCACGACGTGGGTCTGGTTTAGCTTGAGCTCGACCGCATCCTCGATGGTGACGATCCGGTCGGTCTCGGGGATGAACGCCGACATGGCGTTCAACAGCGTGGTCTTACCGGTGCCGGTTCCGCCGCTGACCAGGATGTTGAGACGCCCTTCGACGCCCATGCCGATCAGCTGGGCCATTCCGTCGTTGAGCGTCCCGAGCGCAACCAGGTCCTCGATGAGCAGGGCCTTGCGGCTGAACTTCCGGATGGTCAGCTGCGGTCCGTCCACGGCGAGCGGCGGGATCACGGCGTTGACGCGGGACCCGTCGGGCAGGCGGGCGTCGACCGTGGGTGACGACTCGTCGATGCGCCGGCCGACGTTCGACACGATGCGCTCGATCACCGACCGGAGGTGCTCTTCGGTGACGTAGCGGTCGCCCGTCTCGATGAGCATGCCCCCGCGCTCGACGTAGATCGCCTTGTCGGAGAGCACCATGACCTCGGTGATGGACGGGTCGTCGAGATAGGGCTGGATGGGGCCGTAGCCGATGACGTCCCGGGTGATCTCGCTGGCCAGCCGCTCGCGCTCGTGCACGGTGAGCGGTGCCTCTTCGGCGTCGATGGCATCGGCCAGCTCCAACTCGAGGAGGTCGCGGAGCTCGCGTTCACCCAGAGAAGAGTCGGTGATCCGGTTCCCCAGCCGCCGATAGAGGCGTTCGCGGGCCCGCATCTTGAGGTCGATGAACGGGTCGAGGGTATTGCCGATCCGGACCGAGTCGAACTCGATGGCAGCCGGTTCCATGAGGTCGGCGTCGGCCTCGTCTCCGTTCACGCTTCGTAGCCGGTCACCCAGTCTCATCAATTGCTCCTTCTGCGTAGGAATCCCGAGCGACTCGCCTCGATGTCCGCGGTGCGATCGGCAAGGTTGCCGAAGGCACGCGAGACCGGCGAACGGGAGTCCGTCTCGTACACGGGCGCTCCGTGATTCAGTGCCGTCGGCACCGATCGGGAGCTGGGAATGCGGACGTCGATGGCGTGGCCGAGGGTCAGCTCGATGTCGTCGACCGACAGACCGACCTTGGAGGTGGCCCGGTTGAGCACGACGTGCCAGGGCAGCCGGTCACTGCCGAGCAGGATCAGTGCGTCGATCTCCTTGGCCGTGGCCCGGACCGACGGCACGTCCATGCTGGTGAGGATCACCAGGTCGGTGGCCGCATCGAGGGTCTCCAGGGCGATCTCGTCGAGACCGGCGGCGGTGTCCACCACCACATACGTGAAGTCCCGAGCCAGCAGCGACAGCACCCGATGGATGCACTCGGGCGTGATCTCGTCGGCCTGGCCGGGGTGATCGGGCGCGCAGAGGGCATAGAGGTTGGCCGACTTCTTCGGGGTGAGGAACGCCTTGAGACTCATGGAGTCGAGACCAGCACCCAGTGGGAGGGTGTCGGCGATGGTGTGGGTGGGCTCCACGCCGAGGGCGGTGGCCACGTCCCCGAACTGGAGATCGAGGTCGACGATGACCACCTCGCCGGGGAACCGGTTGCCGAGCGCCACCGCCAGGTTCACCGCAACCGTCGTCTTCCCCGCCCCGCCCTTGGCGGCCAGCACCGGCATCACCCGATTGCGGGGCCGCTGGCTGCCGGTCCCACCAGGACCATTCGATGCCCGTCGCCGAGCGGCGTCGAGCGCCCGGTCGATGGTGTGACGAATCTCCTCGGGGGAAGCGGCGGGGTCGAGCACGCCGCGGGCGCCGGCCTGGATGGCCCGCTCGAGGGTTGCCGTCGTGGGCGGGGCAACGAGCACGACCGAGATGTGGGGGAACGCCCGGTCGAAGTGTTCGGCCACCGCGCCGGCCCAGTCGGGGTCGAGCCCGGGCCCCAGCAGCACCACCTCGGTGCCGCCGGCGGCCACCTCGGCCACGATCGTGTCGAGCTGTCCGTAGTCGGCCGGGCCAGACCAGGTCTTGACCGATCCGCCCAGTTCATCGGTACCGGCCTGTTGCAGCCGGGTCCGGAACTCGTCGTTGGCCGCCGCCACCTGGATCTCGCTCACGAAGGCTCCGTGGCGGCGGCGACCGGCTGGGCCGGGGTCAGACCGGCGGCCGGCGGCTGGCTGGGGTCGTAGATGTTGGCCCGGGTCCAGATCTGCGACCCCGCGTCTTCGACGTTGTCGCCGTCGAGGGCCAGCCAGATGCCACCGGGTGCTTCACGGTCGTTGGTGCCGAACTCGGCGGTGAAGATCAGCCGCTCGGCAGACGCCAGGTCGAGGGCCAGGGTGACCAGGAGGTCGTCCTGGGGGGCTTCCACGACCGGGTTGCCGTCCTCGTCCTCGGTCTGCTGGACCGCTTCGACGGGTACCACGTCGAGCACTTCGATACCCCGCAGGATGGTGCCGGTGGTGGTGGCCGAGTTGGTTCCCGTGAACAGGGTGCCGTCGAGCTCGATCACCGCTTCGCTCCCGTCGGGCAACTCGGGGAGCTCGACCTTGAAGGGGTCGAACGAGGCGATCACCGCCACCTTGTCCTGACCCGGAACCAGCCCACCGCCGAAGGCCCGTTCGGGCGAGAGCTGCACCGTGACGGCAACCTTGTCCTCGGGAACCTCGATGCGAGCCCGGATGTCGGACTCGAGCGCCGCGGGCACGATGAACCGCGAGCGGGTCAGCTGCTCACCCGGCAGGAGGTCGATGGATGCGACCAGCCCCTCGAGCTCGGCAAGGTCGCCGACCGCATCGGCCACCCGGACCTTGGCCGGCACCGTCTCGACGCGCACTCGCTCCTC
>JAOUEE010000466.1 GCA_029858875.1 Acidimicrobiia bacterium | reverse complement strand
CCCTGGCGGGCCAGCCCCCGAACCTTGCCCGGCTACCGACCGACGGAGGGAGTCGATCGGGAGCCGGGCCGGGCGTTCGTGTCAGGGAGTGCCGATGGCGGCGTTGTCGTACACGCGGGTCCGACCCTGGTCCCACTGGAACAGCTGGTTGGTGGCGTAGTTGTACGACACATGGGTCACGTACCCCGACGACGTGATGGTGTTGGTGTAGGTCTGATCCCACGTGCCGGTGGCGATGTCGAATCGGCTTGTCATCGATCCGTTGATGTAGTTCGCCAAGTAGAGCTGGCCGTGGACTACCACGGCCCAGCCCGTGCTCCTCTTGGCCCGACCGATCTCCTGAGTGTTCGAAACGGTCAGCGTGTCGGGATCGAGCTCGGAGATCCGGATGTTGCCGCCGCTGGGCGGAGCCCAGACTGCGTACATGGTGCCATCGCTGTCGAAGTACAACGAGATGTCGCTGTAGCCGCCCCACAACCAGTGGGACTGGTTGGTGTGGCCCGCCCCGGCGATGGCCCCGCTGGCCACCTGCACGCCGTCGGAGGCCCGCACCTTGCGAATCGTGTTGCTGTTCGCCGAGTTGTAGTAGATGAAGCCGTCATGGGCGATCGAGCCCGTGCCCTCACGGGCGGTCGGCAGATTCACTGTCCGGGCATTGGTGTTGGCGGCCAGGTCGGCCACGCTGGGGTATTCGGTGACAGCGGCTGTGCCGTAGAAGGAGTTGGCCCAGTACACCTTCCCGGTGATGGCGTCCATGAACACCGCCCCGTAGGTCGAACCCCGTGCGAAGTCGACCGACTGGCTGTTCAGCAGGTCGCTGCGCAGCTCGCCGCCCGTCACCAAGTCCTGGCCGTCGCAATCCTGGTCGATGCCGTCGTCGGCGATCTCGGTGGCGCCGGGGTGGATGGTGTCGTCGCTGTCGTTGCAATCGGTGTCGTCGGCCACGTAGCCCGCGGGCTGGGTGTTGGCCGTCGTGGTCGACTCGGCGTTGCCGTAGTCGTCGATGTCGGCGTCCTCGAACCAGGTGAGCAGGTCGAGCCCGTCGCAGTCCTGGTCGATGCCGTCGTCGGCGATCTCTTCGTTGCCGTTGAAGCGGCCGCCGTCGGCGTCGTCGCAGTCCGTGCTGACCCCGTCGCCGTCGTCATCGCCGTCGATCTCGGAGATGGTGACGGTGGCCGTGTCCCGGGCTCCGACCGTGTCACTCACGGTGTACACGAAGCTGTCGGTGAAGCCGCCGGTGACGGGAGTCGACGGGATGTAGTCGAAGGTGCCGTCACCATTGGAGAACACCGAGCCGACGGTGCCGGTACGGTCGATGCCGACCACCCTGAGGGTGTCGCCGAAGTCGAGGTCACCGTCGTTGGCCAGCACGGAGGCCGTGGTGACGGCCACCGTTCCGGTGGTCTCGAATCCCTCGCCGTTGTCAACACCGGCCGTCGGGGCGTCGTTGACGCCGGTGACGGTCACGGTGACCTCGCCGGTGTCGCCGAGGGCGGTGTCGGTGACCACGTACTCGAAGGTGTCGTCCACCGTGGCGCCCTGGGGCAGCCAGTCGAGGGCACCCGCCGGGTCGTAGCCCACACTCAGTGAGTCACCGGCGACGGACACCGCGGCGCCTTCGGCGCTGGTGGCGTCGGCCGACTCGACGAGCAAGGCATCGAGATCGGCATCGGTGTCACCGTCGAGCACGTCGACCGTGATCGACGTCTCCTCGTCGGTGGCGCCGGTGTCGTCATCGGCCACAGGGGCGTCGTTGGTGCCGGTGACGGTGATGGTGAGGGTGACCTCGGGGCTGGTGGCTCCGTGGCTGTCGGTGGCGGTGACGCCGATGGTGACGTCGCGTTCGGCGCCGATGACGAGGTCGTCGAGGTCGCCGTCGGGGTCGAAGGCGATGCCGCCACTGAATGATCCGGTGGCGGTGCCTTCGCTGGCCGGCGTCGTCACGGACCAGACGAGGCTGTCGCCGTCGTCGTCGCTGTCGACGTCGTCGCCTTCGGGGCGGACGTCGACCGGGGTGTCCTGATCGGTGGCGCCGGTGGAGTCAGCGGCGGTCGGGGCGTCGTTGACGCCGGCGACGGTGACGGTGGCGAGGGCCGGCTCACTGACCGCCTCATGGCGGTCAGTGGCCTGGTACTGCCAGCTGTGGTCGGTGCTGTCGCCCACGGCGAGGTAGTCGAATGCGCCGGCCGGGTCGAAGGTGGCGGTGGCGCCGTCGTAGCTGACGACCGGACCGGACACCTCCGCAGCGGCATCGGGCACGACATAGGTGCTGTAGGTCAGCGAGTCGACATCGTCGTCGCTGTCGACATCATCACCAGCCAGCGCCACATCGGTCGGAGTGTCCTCGTCGGTCGAACCGGCCACCGGAGCCACCGTGGGGGCGTTGTTGGTGCCGGTGACGGTGATGGTGAGGTGGACCTCGGGGCTGGTGGCTCCGTGGCTGTCGGTGGCGGTGACGCCGATGGTGACGTCGCGTTCGGCGCCGATGACGAGGTCGTCGAGGTCGCCGTCGGG
>JAOUEE010000119.1 GCA_029858875.1 Acidimicrobiia bacterium | reverse complement strand
GACACCTTCCGCCTGGCCCAGGTCGGCGGCTACGAGGGGTGGATCGACATCGACGGCCGGCGCCTCGAGGTCACGCCCGATCGCTGGGGTGGAGCCCGAGACCACAGTTGGGGTGTGCGTCACGGAGTCGGCGAGCCCGAGCCGAAGGGCATCGGCGCCAAGCGGGGGCCGAGCTCGTCGATGGGGTTCTTCCACAACTGGCTTCCCATCCAGTTCGACGACCATCTGGTGAAGATCACCATCGACAACGACCACGCCGGCCGGCGGCTCCTCGAAGAAGCCGTCCGCCTGTACGAGATCGGCGATGAGCGCGAGCCCGAGCACCTCGGTCGCCCCGAGATCGACATCACCTATCACCCCGGCACCCGCGAGGTCGCCGGAGCCGAGATCTGGTTCAGCGGTGACGGCGCCTCGGACCTGCGGATCCGGACCACGCCGCTCAAGACCGTGTACCTCAAGGCGGGCTCGGGGTACATGTACGACGGCCACTGGGGCCACGGGGTGTGGCAGGGGCCGGACCAGAAGGTGGAAGGCGTCACCACCCACATCGGTGAGCCCACCGAGCGCCGCGACCTGAGCTTCCTGAACGAGACGCTCTGTCGCCACGAGACCAACGACGGACGCATCGGCTACGGCATGCACGAACATCTCTCGGTCGGGCTGTACCTGCCCCACGGCTTCGACCATCCCGACGCCGTGGCCCCGTGAGCAGCGAGCTCCCGGCGGTCAGCGCCATCCATGTGGCGCTCGCTTCGCGACTGCCCATGCGGTCGGTGACCCACGTCGAGGCCGAGGCCGGTCGCGGGCTGGTCGGTGACCGCTACCACGGCAGCCGACACCGTCACGTCACCGTGCAGTCGGCCGAGGGCCTGGCTGCGGCCGCAGCCGAGCTGGGACGCGACATCGAGCCCGGCCACACCCGCCGGAACCTCACCGTGTCGCACGGTGTCGTCCCGACCACCCCGGGCAGCCGGCTGCGGATCGGCACCGTGGACCTCGAGGTGGTGCGGGTCGCCGCCCCGTGTCGGCTCCTCGACGACGTCATCGGCGAGGGTGCCCGAACGGCACTGCGTCGCCGAGCGGGTTCGGTGTGCCGGGTCGTGACCTCGGGTTCGATCAGCATCGGCGACACCGTGGCCCTGCTGGAGAACGGGGTCACTCCGACCGCGTGACCTCGGCGTAGGCAGCACGCACGGCAGCACCGTCGGTGGCCACCGGCTCCACCGTCTCGCCTGCTCCCAGCAGCCAACGCCGGGCCAGCTCGGCCGGAGATCCCAAGCCGGCGACGGCGGCCGCCTGCACTGCGGCGCCGGTGGCCACCGCCTCGTCGGCGTCGGGAACGACGACCGGTCCCCCGCGGAGATCGGCGGCCCGCTGCCGGTAGGCCGACGACCGGGCGCCGCCACCCACCAGGAGCAGCCGGCCGCTGGTGTCGACACCGGCCCGATCGAGCGCGGCCACCCCATCGAACAGCCCGCACAGCACCCCGTCGTGGGCCGCCCGGGCCAACCGCTCCCGACTGGTGCCAGTGCGCAGCCCCACCACCGAACCCGTCGCGTCGGGACGATTCGGCGTGCGCTCACCGTCGAAGTAGGGCACGAGGACCAGCCCATCGACCCCTGGCTGGGCTCGCTGCGCCAGCTCGGCCAGCCCGACCGCATCGGTTCCCATCCAGCGGGCGACGGCGTCGGTCACCTTGGTGGCGTTGAGGGTGCAGACCAGGGGCAGGTAACCCCCGTCGGCATCGGCGAAGCCGGCCACCGCTCCGGACTCGTCGGTCGTCGGCGTGCTGGACACGGCATAGACCGTGCCCGAGGTGCCGAGCGACATGGCCAGATCACCCGGGCGCAGACCCAGTCCGAGGGCTCCGGCCATGTTGTCGCCCGTCCCCGGGCCCACGGGGATGCCGGCCGGCAGACCCAACTCGGCGGCGACATCGGCCGTGAGCTCGCCGGCCGGCTCATCGGGGGCCAGGACCACCGGCAACCGCTCCATCCACCCATCCGGCGAGCCCACCGCGGCACCCAGCAACTCGGGCCGGTAGCAGCCGGCCGATGGATCGAACCACCCGGTGCCCGACGCATCGCCCCGGTCGGTCACGTGCGCGCCGGTGAGACGCCAGGTGAGGTAGTCGTGGGGCAGCATCACCCGGGCGGTGCGGGCCAGCTCGTCGGGTTCGTGGACGGCCATCCACGCCAGCTTGGTGACCGTGAAGCTGGCCACGGGCACGCTGCCACAACCCTGGGCCCAGCGTGCCGGCCCCAGCACGGAGACGAGTCGATCGGCCTCGGGCGCCGACGTGGTGTCGTTCCACAGCTTGGCCGGGCGCACCGGGGTGCCGGCCCCGTCGACCAGGACCAGCCCGTGCTGTTGGCCGGCCACCGCCAGGGCCGCCACGTGCCGACGATGATCACCGAGGGCTCCGATGGCGCTGACCAGCGCCTGCCACCAGGCCGCGGGGTCCTGCTCGGAGATCGGGGGGGCCGTCGGCGGGTGGGGTGCTGCGCCGCGACCGACGATCCGGCCCGTGTCGACGGTGCGGGCCTCCACCTTGGTGGACTGGGTCGACGAGTCGATCCCGACGACCAGCTCCATCAGCGGGCGCGCTCGACGTACCGCGCCACCAGGTTCTCGAGCGCCTCCTGGCGGCCCGACGTCCGACCCGGTTCGGCAACTCCGAGCGCCCGATCGCGAAGGCCCGGGAGCGTCTCCTCCCCGCTCATGATGCGGCGCCCGAGATCATCGTCCCAGCCGGCGTAGCGGTCGGCCACGGCGCCGGCCAGCTCGCCGTCCTCCAGCATGGCGGCTGCGGCCAGGAGGCTGCGGGCCATGGTGTCCATCCCGCCGATGTGGGCGTGGAAGAGATCGTCGCGCGCCGTCGATTGGCGGCGGAGCTTGGCATCGAAGTTGCAGCCGCCCGAGTCGAAGCCGCCACCTCGGAGGATCTCGTACATGCCCAACGTCATCTGTTCGACCGAGACCGGGAAGCGATCCACGTCCCAGCCCAGACGATCATCACCGGCGTTGGCGTCGACGCTGCCGAAGATCCCCGCCGCCCGGGCCACGGCCACCTCGTGGGCGAAGTCATGTCCCGACAGCGTGGCGTGGTTGACCTCGATGTTGACGTGGACCTCACCGATCAGATCGTGGGACTGGAGGAAGGCGTGGACGGCGGCCACGTCGAAGTCGTACTGATGCTTGGTGGGTTCGAACGGCTTGGGTTCGATCAGGATGAGGCCGTCGAAGCCGATGCGGTGTTTGTGCTCGACCACCATGGCGAGGAAGCGGGCCAATTGCTCGAGCTCGCGACCGATGTCGGTGTTGAGCAGGGTCTCGTACCCCTCCCGACCGCCCCACAGCACGTAGTTCTGCCCACCCAGCCGGTGGGTGGCCTCGAGGCAGTGGCACACCTGCGCCGCGGCGTAGGCGAACAGCTCGGGATCGGGGTTGGTGGCCGCGCCGGCTTGGAACCGAGGATGGGAGAACAGGTTGGCCGTCCCCCACAGCAGCTGGGTGCCGGTGCGCTCCATGTGACCCTGGGCCTCGTCCACCATCTCGTCGAGCAGGGCGGCCGATTCCTTGAAGGTGCGGCCCTCGGGGGCGATGTCACGATCGTGGAAGCACCAGAACGGCACGGTCAGCTTCTCGAAGAACTCGAACGCCGCGGCCATCTTGGCCTTGGCCGCGTCGAGTGGGTCGAGGCCCTCGCGGTGCCACGGACGGTCGAGCGTGCCGGCTCCGAAGATGTCGGAACCGTCCCACGCGAAGCTGTGCCAGTAGCACGCCGCGAAACGAAGATGGTCCTCCATGCGGCGACCGGCGACGGTGCGCGCCGCGTCGTACCACCGGAAGGCCAGCGGGTTGTCGGAGTCCGGCCCCTCGTACGCGATCGGGCCGGGGACGGTGGTGAAGAAGTCGGTCATGACGATGTCCTCGCAGGGGCCTACTGTCGGTTCGGAGGGTAGTCGCTCGGTTCCCGGCCGCCCGCTCGACGGAGAGATGCAGATCATGAGCGAACGACACCGTGGCGACGAGTACGACGTCACCGATGACGAGAAGCAGCACTTCGTCGATCAGGGCTTCGTCCATCTGCCGGGACTGCTCACCGAGATCGAGGTCCGTGACCTCGAGCGCACCTACGACCGTTTCCTGCGCCGCGAGATCCCCGTACCGGGCCGGGACTACTGCGACATGGCCGGCGACTACGGCCGGTCACCCGAGGACTTCTCCATCATCAACGTGATGTTGCCCCGCCGGTACCACCCGGCCTGGCAGGGCAACGTGTTCGAGCGTCGGGCGGCATCGGTCGCCCGACAGCTGTGCGGGGAGGGCATGGCGCTGGACTACGACCAGCTGCTGGCCAAGCAGCCCCACAAGGACGACGCGGTGTTCGCCTGGCACCAGGACATGGCCTACTGGCCCGAGACACCGGACACCCGAACGGCCACCCTCTGGTTGGCCATCGACGACTCCACCGCCGAGAACGGCTGCATGAGGTTCGTGCCGGCCACCACCCACGAACCCCAGCTGCGGCCCCACGAACCCCAGTTCGGCGACCGCGGCGAGTCCCACGCCCTCGGGACCCACCTCCGCCCCGACGATCGGCCGGTCACCGTCCCCATCTCCCGGGGGGACGTCACCGTGCACAACGAGCGGGTGATGCACGGGTCGGGGGGCAACACGACCGACGGCTTCCGCCGGGCCTACATCCTCGCCTTTCGCCCGGAAGCCACCGTGGCGACCGAACGTCGGCTCGGTTTCACCCACAGCCACAACGACGACCGCGAGGTGCTGGACGGCGTCGGGGTCGAGGGCCAGACTCGCTGAGCGGACAATCCCCGGCCGATGGCACCGCCCGACCGCCCAGGTGCCAACCTGGGCCGCCCACGAACGGCTGTGAGGGGATCTTGCCATGCACATCGAAACGCTCTTCGGGATCGACGGCCGGGTGGCGCTCGTCACGGGAGGGTCCCGGGGGATCGGCGAGATGATCGCCGCCGGGTTCGTGGCCAACGGCGCCAAGGTGTACATCAGCTCCCGCAAGGCCGAGGTGTGCGACGCCACCGCCGCTCGCTTGGTCGAGGAGTTCGGCGGTGAGTGCATCTCGCTCCCGGCCGATCTCTCCGGGGTCGAGGGCGTCCACTCCCTCGTCACCCGAATCCGGGAGCGGGAAGACCATCTCGACATCCTGGTCAACAATGCCGGCGTGTCCTGGGGTGCCCCCCTCGAGGAGTTCCCGGAGAACGGCTGGGACAAGGTCATGGACACCAACGTGAAGGGGGTGTTCTTCCTGACCCAGGGTCTACTGCCCCTGCTCGAAGCGGCGGGCACGGCCGACGCCCCGGCACGCGTCATCAACATCGGCTCCGTCGACGGCATCAGGACGCCGGTGTTCGACACCTTCTCCTATGGTCCGTCCAAGGCCGCGGTTCACGCCCTCACTCGTCAGCTGGCGGCCCATCTGGCGCCCCGCAACATCATCGTCAACGCCATCGCCCCTGGCCCTTTCCCCACCTGGATGCTCAGTACCGGCGTGGGAACCGGGGGCGACGTCGACGGCACCGACTGGGACGCGGTCGGTCGGGGCAATCCACGGGGTCGGGTGGGCACCCCCGAGGACATCGCCGGGCTGGCCATATTCCTGAGCTCGCGCGCCGGCGCCTTCACCGTGGGCGAGGTCATCAGCTGCGACGGCGGCACCCTGGTGAGCTGAAGCATCCGCAGCACCAGGCATCGGTGATGGTGAAGCCGCCGGCCCCAGGTGCGAGACTGCCGGCTCATGGAAGAGCTGCGCTACGACCCGTTCGACTACGGCATCGACCTCCGGGCCCACGACGTGTGGAAACGCCTACGCGACGAGGCGCCGCTGTACCGCAACGACGAGCACGACTTCTGGGCGGTGAGCCGGTACGACGATGTGCTCGCCGGACTGCTCGACGTCGACACCTATCTGTCGCGGTACGGAACGGTGCTCGACCTGATGGGCGAGGACGAGTTCCCCCTGCCGATGTTCATCTTCCGCGACCCGCCCGAGCACACGCTGCTGCGCAAGCTGGTGAGCCGGGCGTTCACGCCGCGCAAGATCGAGGATCTCGAGCGCCGCATCGCCCAGATCTGCGACGACCTGCTCGCCCCGCTCGAGGGGCAATCCACGGTCGACTACGTGGATGCGTTCGCCGCCGTGTTGCCCCCGACGGTGATCCTCGCCCTGCTGGGCTTCCCCGCCGGGCTCGAGCAGAGCCTGCGTCAGTCGATGGACGCGGCCCTGGCCGTCGACGAGGGCGCCACGGCGTCGTCCACCAGCGAGCTCGTCGACGGCAGCGGAAACGTCGGCTCGGCCGTGTACGCCATGCTGCCCGAGCTGTGTCGCGAGCGCCGAGCCGCACCCCAGGACGACCTGCTCACCGTGCTGGCCACCCACGAGCGGGAGCTCCCCGACGGATCGACCCGGCTGCTCGAGCCCGATGAGATCAACTGCTACGTGGCCCTCATCTCGGGAGCGGGGGCCGAGACCGTCGCCCGGCTGCTCGGGTGGGCGGCCGTCCTGCTGGCCCGCCATCCCGACCAGCGCGCCGAGCTTCGAGCCGACGAGGCGCTCATCCCCGGCGCGGTGGAGGAGATCCTCCGTTACGAGGCGCCCTCACCGGTGCAGGGACGTCGGCTGGCCCGCTCGGTGGAGATCCATGGCCAGACGGTGCCGGCGGGCGCCAACATCTTGTTGCTCAACGGCAGCGGCAACCGCGACGAGCGTCACTTCCCGGACCCCGATCGATTCGACATCCATCGCCGCATCGATCGTCACCTCTCTTTCGGCTACGGCGCCCACTTCTGCATCGGCGCGGCGCTGGCCCGGTTGGAGGGCCGCGTCGCCCTCCAGGCCACCCTGGCCCGCTTCGGCGACTGGGAGGTCGACGAATCCGAGGTGGACTGGGTCCACACCTCCACGGTGCGGGGCTACGCGTCGGTCCCCATCCACGTCTGAGCCCCATCGTCGCCCGCGCCGATGAGCGACCATCCCGACTTCGCGGCCGAGCAGGACTACCTCGACCGGGCGCGGGTCGAGCTGGACCGGGCCCGTGAGGAGGTCCGGGCCTCGTTCGACTGGGCCGACCAGGACCGGTCCGATCCCGACGCCATGGCCCTGGCCGCCAACCTGCGAGCCCGGCTGTACCAACTCGACACCGCCGGCTCCTACGCCCCCTGCTTCGCCCGTCTCGACGACGAGGACGGCGAGCAGCTCTACATCGGTCGCCAGCACATCGCCGATCGCGAGCAGAACCCGGTGGTCATCGACTGGCGGGCACCTCGGGCGGCAGCGTTCTATCGGGCCACCCCCCTCGATCCGATGGGGTGCGTGCTGCGGCGCCAGTTCATCCTCGAAGACCAGGACCTGGTCGAGATATACGACACCGATCTGTCCGACCCCCACGCCTCGGTCGGCGTTCCCGACCCCCTGCTGGCCGAGATCAACCGGGCTCGCACCGGCCGCATGCGCGAGGTGGTGGCCACCATCCAGGTCGAGCAGGACGAGATCGTCCGGGCGCCGAGGGAGCAGCCCCTGTTCGTCCAAGGAGGTCCGGGGACGGGCAAGACCGTGGTGGGTCTGCACCGGGCGGCCTACCTGCTGTACGAGCACCGCGATGTGCTGTCCAAGGACGGCGTGCTGATCCTGGGCCCCAACGAACGGTTCATGGAGTACATCTCCGAGGTCCTGCCCCAGCTCGGCGAGCGCACCGTGCGCCAGCTCACCCTGAGCCAGCTGTTGGCCGGCCGACGGCGGCTCCCCCAGTCGGCCGGCCCCCACCCGTTCGACCGGCTGCGCACGGGGCACCGAATGGCCGAGCTCATCTCGGCCGCCCTCCGCAGCCGGGCCGAGCCGCCCGACACCGACCTGCGGGTTCGCACCCGCTTCGGATCGGCCTCGATCGCCGCCGACCGGGCCGCCGAGCTGATGGACGACGCCCTGGGCCGGTACCCCACGGTGGGCCTGGCTCGCCGGAACTGGATCGCGGGCGTGGTCCGAGAGCTGTTCCGGGCCCTACCCCAGCGGGACCGCACCTCGGTGTCGGACTACGCGTCCGAGGTGCGGCGGGCCGACGGCTTCCGGGGATACGTCGACCGGCACTGGAAGGCCGACTCCGAGGCCGAAGGCTTCGCCCTGGTGTGGCGAACGCTCGAGACCCGGCCCGACATCGCCGAGCGTTGCCGATTCAGCGAGGCCGAGCGCGAGACACTGGCGGCACACCGAAGAGCCAAACCTCGCGACACGCTCGACCTGGTGGTGCTCGACGAGGTCCGGGCTGCCCTGGGCAAGCGCACGCCGACCCACGGCCACGTGGTGCTGGATGAAGCCCAGGACCTCACGCCGCTGGAGCTACGCGCCGTGGGTCGCCGGGTGGACAAGGGCTCGATCACCGTCCTCGGTGATCTGGCCCAGTCGACCGGACTGCACACCTATCCCAGTTGGCACCGGGTGGCACAGCTGATGGCGATCGATGCCCATGAGCCCATCGTGGGCCAGCTCTCCATCGGCTACCGCGTACCCGCCGAGTTCGTCGAACTGGCCAACCGGCTGTTGCCTCGGATGGGGGCCGATCTGGCCCCGACCGGGTTCATACGCAACGCCGGCCGACTGCCTCGGTTCGCCCTGCTGGCGGCCGAACAGGTGACCGGCACGGCGATGGCCACCGCCCGGGAGCTGGCCAAGTCGGTGCACACCGTGGCCGTCGTGGCGCCGGCCGAGACCGTGGCTTCGTTGGCCGATCCGGAGCCGGGCATCGCCGTCCTCACCCCGGCGGAGGCCAAGGGGCTGGAGTTCGAGGCCGTGGTGGTGGTCGACCCGGCCGTCATGCTGGCCGAAGAGCCGTCGGGCCCCAATCAGCTGTTCGTGGCCCTCACCCGAGCCCTCCAGGACCTGGTGCTCGTGGGGTCAACGACCCTTCCCGGTGACCTGATGGCAGCGACCGCCATCGAGTGACGGACTCCCGTCAGAGCCCTGGCTTCCAGATCATCAGGTACAGCATCACGACGAGCAGCAGCGTGATGGTGATGCTCCCGATGGTGACGCGGCTCTCGGCGGCGTTGTCGCCTTCGGCCATGGCCCGCTCGCCGGGGATGACCACGGCGTGGAGCACGCCGTTCATGCCGAGCCACACGACGATGGACGCGACCAGCCAGCCCTGCGACAGCTCCAGCTCCCCGGCGGACATGCCGGGCAGCGCGAAGCCCAGCACGCCCACCAGCACCAACGCCGGAGCGTGGAGGCGCCGACCGTTGGCCACCATGAAGCCCATCACCTTCGACCGGTTGGCGTCATCGAGGGCCTTGGCCTGCTCACCGAGGAGGGGATGGATGAACGCCGGAGCGAAGGCGGCGAAGCCCGCAAGGATGTGCAGGAGCAGCACGATGTTGTAGGCGGTGTCATCGACCGCAGCGAGGATCATGACCGGCAAGGTAGTCGGTGCCCGGGCCCGATGTGGACGCCGACCACCAGCCGCTCAGCCGGTGTGGTGCCAGGGGCAGTAGCACACACCCACCAACAACCCCTCGGGTCCGAGCAGCCGAGCGACCACCTGACCCCAGGGTTCGGTCCGGGCGCCGTGGATCAGCGTGTGGCCGGCGCCTTCCAGTTCGGCCACAGCCGCCGCCACATCGAGAACTTCGAACTCGACCGTGGCCTGGGGCACGGGCAGGTGGTCGGGCCACTCGCGGGTCCCGAAGCACGACTCGGCCGCGTCGGCCAGCGGCCACACACCGAAGTGCTTCGCGCCGTCGAAGCCGTCCACCGCGAGGTAGTCGCCCGAGACGGTTTCGAGGGGCAGCCCCAGCGCGTCACGGTAGAAACTGCCGCTGACCGTGGGGTCGGTGGCGATGGGGCCGAAGCCGGCGACGAAGAGGATGTCCATGTGGTGGTTCTACTCCGCCGCTCGCCTCACGTCTCCCGCAGTCGGGCGAGGACGGCGGCGAACGCGGCATCGGCGGCCGGATCCTCCGGGGGTCGCAGCACGATGCCGTCGGCCCAGCGTCCGTACCGATCATGCACCAGGGAGGGAAGCTCGCTCCATGTCCCCACCAGTACCAGCTGATCGAGCACCTGGTCGGGCAGGTGATCCACCAATCGGTCCCAGGCCTCGTCGCGCACCAGGCGGCGCAACGAAGGGCCCACCGCACCGAGTCCGAGGCGTTCGAGCGTCGGTGCGTAGGCCGGGGTGGAGTACAGGAACGCCAACCGCTGCCGTATCGCCTCTCGTGAGGCCTCGAGCGCGGTCGGGTCGGCTCCGGTCACCACCATGGGGGACACGACGAGTGGCGGAGTTGGTCGAT